>NZ_NMPS01000212.1:0-211073 GCF_002261125.1 Siphonobacter sp. BAB-5385
GCCGTTTACGCCCGTAATTAATGCCGTTTTCATCTGGTTAAATTTTTCAGTTTATAGTTTTCAGTTTTCTTATCTATTCTGAATCCTATGCACTTGGGATTATTAGGTATGGTTTTATAAAAATTAGTTACTGGCGGGAACTAGGACTTCACGGTGCAGAAAATCCGTATAAGCTTTTTCAATACCTTCCTGTAGTTCTACACTATGTTGCCAACCCAGGTTATGAATTTTACTAACATCCATTAACTTACGTGGCGTACCATCTGGTTTTGAAGTATCGAACTCAAGTTTTCCTTTATAGCCGATGACATTTTGAACAGTCTTCGCTAATTCTTTAATCGTTATATCTTCACCTGTACCAATATTCACTAATTCACGCCCTTCGTAGTGGTTCATCAGGAATACACAAGCCTCTGCCAGATCGTCAGCGTACAGGAATTCCCGCATGGGTGCTCCAGTACCCCAAATCACTACTTCTGGCGATCCGGCCTCTTTAGCCTCATGAAATTTTCGGATGAGAGCGGGTAAAACGTGAGAATTTTCTGGATGATAGTTATCGCCAATACCGTACAAATTAGTTGGCATGGCTGATATGAAGTTTGCTCCGTATTGGTCGCGGTACGCCTCGCAAAGTTTAATACCTGCAATCTTGGCAATGGCGTAAGGCTCGTTTGTGTGCTCCAGTGTTCCTGTCAGCAAATATTCTTCTTTTAGAGGCTGCGGTGCCAGCTTAGGATAGATACAGCTGCTTCCCAGGAAGAGCAACTTCGCTACCTTATTCTGATACGCTGAATGAATGATATTGCTTTCAATCATCAGGTTATCGTATAGAAATTCTGCCCGGTAGGTATTATTAGCTACGATGCCTCCTACTTTCGCCGCTGCCAGAAAAACGTACTCAGGCTGCTCATTGGCAAAGAAATCAGCTACGGTTTGCTGATTTCGCAGATCAAGCTCTGAGGAAGTACGTGTAACTATGTTAGAATAGCCTTGTTGCTGCAGACACCGTTTGATAGCTCCACCTACCATACCTCGGTGACCGGCAATGTATATCTTGCTGGATTGATTCATCACAATCGTTTTGTTCAATGGTTAAATAAATTTGACTATCAAGGCCTAATAGGCCTTCTCGTCGCCTTTAATCATTTTTTCAACGGTCCACCAGCAGATTTTAACGTCGAGCGTTGCGGAGCGTTTTTTGATATACCATTGATCCAGCTTGAGTCGCTGTTCCATGTCACGCAAACCTGCTTCCCCACGTAAACCCCGCGTTTGAGCCAGGCCGGTGATACCTGGTTTGACCAGATAGCGATTGGGAAAATTGGGCACTACATCCCAGTACTGGGCGTCGTGTTCCAGGGCGTGCGGTCGGGGACCTACGATACTCATGTCTCCCCACAGTACGTTCAGAAACTGGGGCATTTCATCCAGATTTGTTTTCCGGAGAAACTTGCCAATTTTCGTGATGCGAGGATCTTCTGCAGAAGCCTGTTTGAAAGGAGCCACCTCATTATGCCGCATGGTGCGAAATTTCAGGCAGCGAAAGCGTTGGCCATTACGGCCCGTACGCCATTGAATGAAGAAAATGGGCCCAGGGGAGGAAAGTTTCACAAGTAAGCCAATGACCGGAATCATCCAGCTCAATACAGCTAATGTCACAAACGAGGCCATGAGTACATCAAAGGCCCTTTTTCCCAGGGGTGTAGCCGTAGGCTGGTTACCTACAGCAGTGAATTTAGGTTGAGAAGTTGGCGTTGTTGTACCTTCCTTGTCAAAATAAGTAGTGTCTAAGCGAAGGGTATCTGTTGAATATTTCATAACTCAGGCGGATTTTATGGTTCGGTTGGGATATACGAGTATCCAGGATCAACGAGCAAACTCCCTTGCTTTGGTCCATACGCTTCCTGACTACCTTTTAAAAGGCAGAATCTCCTTATTACAAATAGTTAGCAGGAATGCGGGGTTATTGGCCGTCTTCTCAGGCCAATCCTCATAAAATCATTTCTGGCGGGGGCGATTTACTCAACCGAAGGTTCATAATCGTTGGCGGTTTCGATGTATGATATAAGTTTCAAGGCGTTGGCAAATAGAGCTTTACCAAGCGGGTTATTCCATTCAACGGTACTTATTCTCTTACTTAGGACAAGGTGTGCAGGAGGAAGAAAGTAAGTGGCGACCTAAGTTTCTTCCTCCTACGTATACTAAATTAACTTTTTCTTTTCGTCTTCACCGTAATAGCCATAGCTGTAGCTATAGTAATACGCTTCTCCTTCTCCTACACCATTCAAAATGATATTGAGCTTCTGGAAACGCTGTTCTTTGTACAGCGTATCAATCATTTTGAGGTAGTGCTTAGGCGTAACGTCGTGACGCACCATGTACAGGGTTGAATCAGCAAAGGGTGCAATCAACTGAGCATCCGTTACCAGACCGATCGGCGGCGAATCCACCAATACGTAGGTGAAACGATCGCGTAACTCCTGGAACATCTGTTCCAGACGTGGACTACTCAATAACTCAGAGGGGTTCGGCGGAACTGGCCCACTAGGCATGATAAAGTAGTTCTCGTAACCTGGAATCGGGTGAAGGGCTTCCTCTAATGTAGCTTCTCCGATCAGGTAATTACTAATTCCTGTACTATTGGACATGCCTAACGCTTCACGAAGTTTCGGTTTACGAAGGTCCATTTCCAGAATTACGGTGGGCCGATCTACCAGAGCCAGACTGGCTCCCAGGTTCAGCGAAACGAAAGACTTTCCTTCCCCACTGATACTGGAGGTAAAGAGCAGTACCTGACTGTCGGTAGCTGATTTCAGGAACTGAAGATTGGTACGGATCGTACGAATCTGCTCTGAAATAACCGAGCGGTTTTGCGGGGCCATGATCAGGCGATCCGCTTCTTTACTTTTTACTACTTCCCCCAGGATGGGTACCGTAGTTACTTCTTCTACATCCGTCCGACGCATAACCCGGTTGTTCATTGCATCCTTGGCGGTCATTGCTCCTACCGGGATGACCAGACCAACCAGAGCAAATAAAGCAAAAATCATTTTGCCCACTGGTTTTACGGGTGAATTAGAACTACGGGCTGCATCTACCGTACGGCTGTCCGCAATCGTGGAAGCGAAAGACAGAGCTGTTTCTTCACGTTTCTGTAATAGAAACGTATATAAATCATTTTTAATAGCCTGCTGCCGAGAGATGTCAATTAGTGAACGTTCTTTTTGAGGAATCGTACGAATTACACCTTCCATTTTCCGATTTGTAGCTAGCATTTGATTCTTCGAAGTAGTCAACATAGTTTTTGTTGCCTCTACGTTTTCTCGAATATTAGCTTTCATATTTCTAATCTGCCCTTCCAGTGACTGTACAATAGGGCTTTGATCTGCGGTCGTACGAGCTAATTGTTCACGTTGTAATTCTAGTTCAGATACCTTAGTAATTAGCCCTAGTAAAACAGGATCACTCAGTCCGAGCGTAGAAGGAGCTCCTACTCGCTCATTTGATCTTGAACTAATGTATTTTTCAACGTCCTGAATGGCTCCCAGTTGCAAATTCACCTGGTTCAGGTTAGCATCATTCTGCTGTACCGTTTGCAGAAAGCTTTGGGCCTGAGCACTCAAATCCGTAATTCCCTGAGCGGTTTTATACTGTTCTACGTTTTTCTCTACGTTTTGCAGTTCACCCGAAACCAGCCCCAGACGTTCGTCCAGAAACTTGAGGGTATTAGAAGCCGTTTTGTTTTTGTCCGCTACGGCAGCCGTATTGTACTCATCAATCAGACGATTCAGAATTGCTTCTCCTTTTTCAGGTACCGCGTCTTCAATAGTTAGCTGAATCACTGTTGACTGCTTGCTTGTAGGCTCCGTTTGTAAACTCTTCAGGTAACCTTCCACTGTTTGTGAACGAGGAGATACCGAAGCAATCAATTGCATGTCACTTTTCAGAACGGGCTTGTTTGCGAAGAAACGAAGGCGACCAAAAGGTGTGTCGATACTCTGATTGATGGGATAGTTCCGGTCATTTACACGTACCGTGTTGTTTTCCGGAAAACTAATCTCCAGCTTTTCCTTGTACAGCTCAGGCTTGGGCTGTTCAACGATCATTTTAATGGGAACGTTACCGTATACTTCGCGTTTGCCAAAGTTGGAAGGCTCGAAATACTTAACATCGAGATTAAGATCGCCAACGATTTTATTCATCAGCGTGTACGACTTCAGGATTTCGATTTCGTTATCTACGAGTTTTTGCTGACCGAAGATGTCCAGCTGCTTCATCAGCTCACCGGTATCAACGCCTTTTTTCTCGTCCTTGATCAACAGACTGGCCTGTACACGGTAAATCGGTTGTTGATACAGCAAGTATACATACGCCGCTCCTAAGGCAAATGCCACTGATACTAAGAACCACGGCCAGTTGCGAGCATAGCGGAGCAGAATGGCCCGTATGTTCGTCTGATCAGTCTCTACGACCTGATAAGGCACGTACGAAGTGTAAGGATTATTCGTTGCCATAACGTCTGTATCGTAATAATTTTAAGTGGATTGTATGTTATAAGGTATAAGCGAAATTACCTAATGATTACGCTCACCAATACTAACACGGCAGACACTGCACTAATGACGATAGGGACAACTCGATAAGTATTGTCGGTGGCGGCCGCTCTAGCTTGGTTGGGTTCTACATAGACTACATCGTTGGGATGCAGGTAGTAATAGGGAGAGCTAAAAAAATCCCTTCTATTCAAATTGATCCGGGCAAACGTCTTTTTGCCGTTTTCTTCCCGAATGATTAATACGTTTTCACGTTTGCCATAGATCGTTAAATCATTGGCCATACTCAAGGCTTGTAAGAGCGTAACCTGCTCATTGTTAATTAGAAACAGTGAGGGATGATTCACTTCACCCAGGACGGAGATTCTGAAATTTACATTCCGAACATTTACGGAAGGCTCTTTGAGGTAGGCTTTCAGCTTATCCTTAATGAAAGCGTTGATCTCCGTGCTGGATTTACCGGTTACGGGTATTTTACCTAACATGGGGAAATCAATACTGCCATCTTTATTGACTACGTAGCCGGGCTGGTAGGCAAGTGGATTGGCGGAAGCATTTAAACCTTGGCCCTGAATAAGGGCTTGTGACTCAGGTAAATTAAATACTGCGGAGGCTTCGGGGTTTAAACTGGTAACAGTAATGGACAACACGTCACCTATCTGAACGGTAGGTGTGTACTGTTTAGCTATACTGAGACTGTCAATGGTTGTGTTGGGTCCCTCCTGAAAAAGTGCTAAGTTTTTCGAGGACACACAACTAGATAATAAACAGGCAAGAACGAGCAGCGAAGACAAATTCTTCACTATGGTTACCCGATCCTGGCGGAATGATCTGGTACTCATATAAGGCTTCAAAAGATCCAGTAAGGAGATTCGCATAGAATGCTTGGTCAAAGAAAGTACAATTTTTTGTTAACTACCAACTTCTAACTAAAATGTTTTACGAAAAACAAAATTTACTAACAAAAGTCAATAAGCCCGGTACAAACACGAACACTTTCTGCCGTTTTTGTACGATCACTCAAAACTATTTGTGTAATTAGATAACATTTGCTTAATACCCATAATCCTATACAATTCTACGAATTATACCAATCCAGGGAGGTTACCTAAAGCCTTTCAGCATTGGTCAGACCTACAGTCCCAGTAAGGAAGAATTCCGCAGGGGCTGGTTCTTCAATTCATCGAATTCGGGTAAAGCAAATATTCGTTCAAAGCGGGATAAGTCGCCGGGTCGATGCAAATCACTTCCGATGAAGTCCACCCAACCCTTTTGTAACAGTAACTTGCCCTGGCGGCGAGCCTGATCACCGTACTTACCCGTTAAGGACATGGCATTGAGCTGAAGCAGACAACCAGCCTGGCGATGCCGGTCGAGTTCAGCCTCAAAATTATGGTAGTATTTGTAACGTTCGGGATGAGCCAAAATAGGCGTATAACCGGCCGCTTGTATACGAAAGATAAGGTCTGTTAGATGAAGGGGAGCCGAAGACCAGGCTGTTTCTACTAACAAATACTTCTCAGGGCCGAAACTAATAACCTCTTTATGATTGAGCAAATCGAGAAAGAAATCATCCAATAAATACTCAGCGGCGACTTCGACTTGTAAGGGTAGCTGATGCTCTTTAACCAAAGCCTGTAATTGCTCCTGTCCCTGCAAGAGCTGATCGTGCTTGTTGGGAAAATAATCACGACTGACGTGCGGCGTAGTGACTACTTTTTGAATACCCCATTCGCTAAATTGTTGCAGACAGGCCAGTGACTCTTCCCAAGTATCCACGCCGTCATCAACGCCAGGCAGTAAGTGCGAGTGAATATCAACATTCCAGAAGCAGTGTTTGACAGGTTCTTCCGGAATAGATTTGGCGGAGAAGAACCGATCTTTTAAACGCTGCCATAAACTAGTAGAGCTCATGGATTTAGCTATAGTACGACTATCTGATGTACGAGTAGGCTCTGCCACCGAATGATCGGTCACATGGTCACCCGTTCGAAAAGGGACAAGTCTCCTTTCTGAAGGCGAAACTACTTCATCAAACTCCGTATTCATAATATAGCCAGCGGTTAGATGTGATGTACCCTAAATAAATGGGGTACCAGTCCTCACAATATGTAATACAAATTCAGTCAGTAACTCCCAGCAACCTAACCCGGCTGCTGAGATTTTGTACATGCAAAAGATTACATTCCAGTATGCTAAATCAATGCAGGAATGAGAACAGATTCGGCGACGAAATCAGTGTTCATGCATTTATTTTAACTTTACAAGCGACTTTCAATGGGAATGACCTGTCTATTAAAACTACGTAGATTAAAAAAGCTTGGATGTTTTAAAATGTATTTTTTAGAAAAAAAGGTCTGTTTTAAGTTCAAATAAACTTTACACAATAATTAGTCAATTCAGGCAAAAAAAAGACAAAAAACATCATACCAGATTTAGTATTGGTAAACAAGGATTAGCTAAGTACCATTCTTTAAATTATTGATAATCAGATCAATACTACTCAATCCGTATTTTTGGTAAATCTTATATTTATTTATTTTCTTCAAATAATTCAAGAATGTTTAATAAATAGGCAGGATTTTAGTAAGACTATACGTTTTCGTTAATGAAGCGATGTGAAAGACTGGATGCCCTCTTAAACTAGACAGGTTAATTTCGTTGGATACACCATAAAAAACCCTCTCATTCTACGAACAAGAGGGTTTTATGCTTTAAAAGTAAGGCATCTCTACATTTTCTTGGCGGGGTTTCCGAAGACGGTTGCTCCGGCCGGAATACTCTCGATGACGACTGAACCCGCACCGATCCGGGCATTTTTGCCAATCTCCACTCCTCCAACGATCGTTACACCTGCTCCTATAAACGTACTTTCACCCACTTTCGCTCCGGCTCCTACTACGCTACCCGCTCCCACCTGCACAAAGTCAGCCAGCTCGGCTTCCGTGTCGATGATGGCTCCGGCGTGAAGCAGACAGTGATTATTTACTTTGGAAAAAGGTTGCAGGATTACTCCGGCGGCAATCAGGTTGCCGTGTCCGACGTGAGCTTCTTCCGAGATAGTTGCAGAAGGGTGTACCGCATTTACGGGTTGAACGTTCCGTACTTCATGTAGAAAATCCACGAGGCTCTTTCGCTCGGTACGATCTTCCACAGCCACAAAGGCTTCGCACTTGTGGCCAATCAGCTTGGTGAATCCTTCATTGTCCGTGGCACCAACTACGGAAATATCGCCAATTTCGGTGCCGTGGATGTTTTCATCGTCATCCAGAAAACCGTAAACGAGCACTTCATTTCGGTTAAAAATATCCAGGGCCGTTTTGCCGAGAGCCTTTGCTCCAAAAATAATAACGGGGTTTTCCATCTTCGTATGCAACAATGATCCGTATCGTGTAAGCTTGTTTCGGACAAAAATAGTTCATCCGCGTTCGATCTGCATACACCCGACCCGGAAAGGGTACTCTTCCCACTTCTTCAAAAGACTCCTGGTAAAAAAATGCCCAGGCTACCAGTGACATTCCACATTCCTTAGTAAGTTTGCGAATGAAAAGTCAGCCGTACTACGCGTTGGCTTATCGAGAAGCGGGGAGAGACGGGCTCTATGAACCGCTGGCAACCTATTCCAACTGGGAACAAGGTGCTAATTCCTGCCCTGAAGAAGGTCTTCCGGGAGAGATAAGGATAAACACGATTCATGCTACGGACTACCCCTTCTTTTGGGGCGGCAGCTCTGCCCCCACTTTTATCCCTACGTTTCGCGTCTTTTTATACCACCTCCGCAGGTGGCCTCTGTTCTTGTTGTTGGTTGCATTCTGGAAAGCAGCTCTCTGCTTTCCCACACTTACCTTGAAGCCTATTTTCTTTTAACGCATTAATTCTGCAACAACATGTCTGAATTACGTTTTGAAACGCTCCAGCTACATGCGGGGCAACAGATTGATCCGGCTACTAATGCACGAGCCGTCCCTATTTATCAGACCACCGCGTACCAGTTCAATGATTCGGCCCACGGAGCCCGGCTTTTTGGCCTTCAGGAATTCGGAAACATTTATACGCGGATCATGAATCCAACGCACGATGTGTTCGAAAAACGCATTGCCGCTCTGGAAGGAGGCGTAGCCGCTTTGTCAGTAGCATCGGGCCACGCCGCTCAGTTTATTGCCATCAATAATATCACAACCGTAGGAGACAACTTTGTTACTACTTCCTATTTATATGGAGGAAGTTATAATCAGTTCAAGAACTCCTTCAAGAATATCGGTGTCGAGGCCCGTTTTGCCGAGGGCGATAAGGTAGAATCGTTTGAACGCCTCATTGACGAGAAAACCAAGTTCTTGTACCTGGAAACCATCGGTAATCCCGGCTTCAACGTTCCTGATTTTGATGCCTTCGCGGCCCTGGCTCAAAAATACGACCTACCTCTGATCGTAGATAATACCTTCGGAGCCGGTGGAGCGATAGCTCAGCCACTCAAACATGGGGCTCACATTGTGGTTAGTTCGGCAACCAAATGGATTGGTGGACATGGTACGACTATGGGTGGTGTTATTGTAGATGGCGGAACCTACAACTGGGGTAATGGAAAGTATCCGCAGTTTACACAACCCTCGCCAAGCTATCATGGACTGGTGTTGAATGACGTCTTTGGCTTTAACGGTCCTTTCGGCAACATTCAGTTTATCATTCGAGCCCGGGTAGAAGGGCTTCGGGACTGGGGTCCGTCGCAAGCTCCCTTCAACAGCTTCCTTTTATTACAGGGACTGGAGACGCTTTCGTTACGCGTTGAACGTACGAACGAAAATGCTCTGGCCCTGGCTCAGTGGTTACAGGGACATTCAGCCGTCGAATACGTCAATTATCCCGGATTACCGAGCAGTCCTTACCATGAACTGGCCAAGAAATACCTGAATCGGGGTTTTGGCGGCGTACTGACATTCAAACTACGGGCGGGCAAAGAAGCCGCCGACCGGGTAGTCAACGGTTTGAAACTGGTGAGTCACCTGGCCAACGTAGGCGATGCGAAAACGCTCATTATTCATCCGGCCACGACTACGCATTCGCAGCTTTCGGAAGCGGAACAAACCAGTGCGGGCGTAGCCCCCGGCTTACTACGCGTTTCGCTGGGATATGAGCACATCGAAGATATCAAAGCTGACTTTGAACAGGCTTTCGGGGCTGCCCTGAATCTGTAATAGTACTTCGGGAGTGCAGCCGTATGACTGTACTCCCAAATCTAAAGCATACATACGAGTCTTTTAAACGAGTTTACTGAGTTGTCTGCGTTACAAAAATTTCATTACCCGCAGGAGTTTGCACTGGAATGTGGGCGGGTGCTGCCAGAGATTGAGCTGGCCTATCATACGTTTGGAACCCTAAATGCTACTGCTAGTAATGTGGTGTGGATTTGCCATGCCTTAACGGGCAATTCAGATGTAACGGATTGGTGGAGCGGTCTGGTGGGAGAAGGAAAACTTTTGGATACGCGTCAGTACTTTATCGTTTGTGCCAATGTGCCGGGTTCAGCGTACGGTTCTACGTCGGCCCTCTCGATCGATCCGCTCACGCAGGAACCCTATTATCAGGATTTTCCATTGATTACCATTCGTGATGTGGTCAAGAGTCTGGACCTGTTACGGGAACACCTGAACCTCCAGCAGATCCGTATGCTCGTTGGCGGTTCGCTGGGAGGTCAGCAGGCTCTGGAATGGGCCATTCAAAAGCCTGATCTTTTTGAACAGCTAATTTTAATTGCTACCAATGCCCGGATGTCGCCCTGGGGTATTGCCTTTAATGAATCCCAGCGGATGGCCATTGAAGCCGACCAGACGTGGCAGGAACGCCGTCCTGACGCGGGTACCGCCGGAATGAAAGCGGCCCGGGCAACCGCATTACTCAGTTACCGCAGTGCGGTTATGTACGAATTCACTCAGGCTCGGGAAGAATCCGCCCTTGAACATTACCGGGCAAGTTCGTATCAACGGTATCAGGGGGAGAAGATTGCCAGTCGTTTCAATGCCTTTTCCTATTATACACTCTCGCGTATGATGGATTCACATGACGTTGGCAGGAATCGGGATGGAGCCATGACCGCTCTCAACCAGATTAAAGCTCAGACCTTAATTATTGGTATTCAGTCGGATGTACTTTTCCCGGTAGAAGAACAGCGATTCCTGGCCCGTTATATTCCCAATGCTGAACTCACCGAGATTGACTCGCTGTACGGACATGATGGATTTCTGGTAGAAAATGAACTCATGACGAAGACGATTCGTACGTGGGAACTATCCAATCAGCTGGGCTCCGCCGAAGAAGAAGACGAACTCATTGTACGCGATCGGGTACGAGTGGATGTTCGCAAGGGAGTTCGCGAGTACATTGCCGTGGACAATATTTCGTTCCTAGCCAAACCCTATACAATCCATTTAATTAGCGGTCATCGCATCGAGTCCGATACGATATTAGATAAGGTAAGTCAGGCTTTACAGGATAGCTATGACTTCAGTGATTTAAGTCCGGAGCTACCGCACATTCTGGCCAACATGCGAAACATCAAGAATTTTGATGAAAAAACGCATCGCATCTATCTTAGCGATGGCCGGAGTCAAACGCTGCCACCCGCGTTTCCGTTAAAGACCCTGTAATAACAGATCAAGGTTTCTTGTTTCCTTCTAAAACACAAAACCCGGCATCCAGAGGATAACCGGGAGTGTATAAACCTGTCCTTGGCGGTAGGATGGTCTATCAACCACTCATGGGCCGCTTAGTATTCAAAAAAAGAATACGTAATAAATCATTTGGCGGTATGAGTTATAACGTTAAAAACAAAAGTAATCGACGGTTAAGCTAAAGTGATACGCTAAAGACTTCTATCAAATCAGTTTCTGGTCTTACTTTGTCAAATCAATACATGCTAAACCTTAAAAGCTCAACGGATGTTTAAATAAAAGTAAGTTTTTTCTTTTTTCCCATTGCGTGCTGCATTTCTTACCAAAAATCACCTTTGGTACAAGTTTTTAAACGCCATCAGAGGTGCAGTCATTGGCTTGGCTAGTTAATCAGTCTTATCAGGCGTATAGCTGCAAACGTCAATCCTTATCCTTATTCTCATTCAAAACTATTCAAACCAAACGTAAGGCTATCGTTAATGGACGCATAGCCCCGTAATTCCTTAATCCCATTTGATCCAGGTTATGCCTTGTAACCTACGTACTGGTTTTCCGCCAATTCACAGTATGAACTTTTATGAAAACACTTCTACGCAGTTTACTCTGCCCAGCTTTCGTCTGGGCCGGCTCCGCTATGGGGCAAAATCAGCCTCTTACCAATACACACAAGTATGTGGGCCTGACCATTGAACGAAGCCTCAAAAGCGGCTACAAGCTTGATCAGGATTACGATTACCACGCTACACTGTTTGAACTGAACTACGAAAAGCCGATCAGCAGTATCGTGAAAAACAATATAGCCGTTAATCTTCTCATCCAACCTCAGTTCAACTGGGCTACGTATCGTGACTGGAAAGTTGAACAGTACCAAGATACCTGGGAAGCTGGCATTAACGCAGGCGTGGTCTTCCACGCCTATTTAGACGAATCTTCGACCCGAACATACATTACCATTTCGGGTAGTTCCGGACCTCATTTTATCGATGATACACCCGTAAGACAAGCCTCAGGTTTTATCTTTTGCAATAATATTCGGTTCGGTTTTCATTACCCCATTACCAGAAACTTTAACGCTGAAGTGAGAATGGGCATTCGACACCTTTCCAACGCTGGTTTAGTTATGCCTAACTACGGCATTGATAATATTTTCGTTGGTTTAAAATTGGATATTTTAATGAATCCTGAATCTGAATAATAAATTTGGATTTTCATTTTTAAAACCAACAATAAAAAAGCCTAATCAGAGACTGATTAGGCTTTATCCGTTTAAGTGTTTTTTAACCCGCCAAGATTAAAATAACAAGAATGAGCGAAGAATTTTACTGACCGCCAAGTTATATACGTTAGAGCCTTATTGCCAAATATCAATGAGAAAATTTTCAGTATTTGTAGACGAACAGAGCATTTACGTATATATGTTATTACACTTATTTATATTATAAAATATTTTAATAATACAATTAAATACTCTTTTGAATCTTGCGGTATTTACACGCCTGGTTGAAATCAAGTCGAGTCTCCAGCCGTAGCGTTATTAGTATCTTTTCACCTCAAAGCTGTTTACCAAAAAATATTATAATATCCTACCATTAACTTAAAATGAAGATTACTACTCAATTTATGTACTTTATCATTTCGTTTTATTTCCCTCTACCTTAGTCGTTTAATAAGCCATTGGCTTCTATCTACTTTTTCCAAAGCTCACACTTGGTTTAACAAAACCGTCAAGCCAAGTACCTATTCAAACCTTGTTTAGCATCAGTTGATTGATTTACTCATGGAATGCTACGTAGGCTTCCTCCCCCTGTAATGGTATCATCTAAAACTATATCAATGGTTATTCATGCAAAAATGCACCCTAATTATAGCCAATTAATACCCCCTATATTTAGGGGTCGTCTTGTTCTTTCTGGATTCTTTACAACGATTCTCTTTTATACTCTACATGCATTTTTTATCACTTATCTGCTCTTTTACTAGAAAATTCCTTGCGGAACCTTCACTTATCTCCTAAACTTTCTGTTTTAAATAGCTCTGCTTTTCAAGACCCAAGGTTTTATCAGCGAATCCATGCTTGCCAAGGCCACCTGTTGACTTATGGCCATCATTGACATTCACAATTTATGTACGTACCTTCAATTGCTCTTAACGTATACGGAGAGTAAGTGCCCAAGGTGCCTTGAACACTCGCTGTTGGCGGACAGCGAGTGTTTTTTTATGGTCTTCCCCGTACAGTCCGCTTTTGCTCTCTTTACTTAGGTACTTCTCATATGCTTAGCATTAACGTAGAAATACCTGAGTGTTTTTTCATGAACTTTCTACCGAATGCTTCACCCACCGGAAGCAAAATATTTACAAGAATGAACGCTTCAGCTGCTGGCCGGCTCATTTTCAGGCCACAAGCCGTCTTCACTCAACCTTAAGCTCTGGAGAGCTTCCTCGTTTAAGAAAATTTAACCCCGACAATAGGACATTTCAGCGATTGAATTTTGTCTATCAATGTTAATTTTGTAATTTTCCATGCTTATTCAGCCTCTTGCTATTGGGTTCTGAATGACCTAACGTTTTACGTACTTAACACTCTTACTTTCCGCATGAAACGCAGAGAAGCACTACAAATGGTAGGGGTTATGATGGGAGGTCTGCTGGTAACGCCAGCATTGGCCGACATCGTAGAGGGTCGCCGGGCCCTTCCCACGACATCCGCTAAACTGGTGTTTGACCAGCCTACCGAAGATCTCATCGCTGAAATTGCTGACGTGATTATTCCAACGACAGCAGACTCACCCGGAGCCAAAGCTGCCGGAGTAGGCCCTTTCCTGAACGTACTGGTTTCCGATTGTTACCCCAAGGAATACCAGGAACGCCTGCAAAATGGCCTGGCTCGCGTAGACCGCGAAACCAAAGCTGTATACGGAAAATCGTTTAAGGATGCCTCTCTGGAGCAGAAAACCAATATTCTGAAGCTCGAAGAAGCCAATGCCTACGCTGACCGCAAAGCAGGTGTCAAAGAGGCTCCCTTCTGGTTTACGATTAAGGAGTTGAGCATGTTTGGCTACTTCACTTCGGAAATCGGAGCTACGCAGGCCCTCAGTTATGAATATGTACCGGGTCGTTACGAAGGTTGTACGCCTTTGAAACCCGGACAAAAAACCTGGGCTACGTAGTTGATTACCCTGGAGGTTTGTACACCCCTTTTGTTATCGGGCCTTCCATAGGTCTGCTAACCATCAAACATTGAACCCTTAAGGAAATGAATATTCTTCGAGCAAACGAACAAAATACGTATGATGCCATCGTGGTAGGTTCGGGAATCTCCGGCGGCTGGGCTGCCAAGGAGTTGACCGAAAAAGGCCTGAAAACGCTGGTGCTTGAGCGTGGTCGTAAATTCGAACACGTAACCGATTACGAAAATGCATTAAAGAAACCCTGGGAATTGACCCACCGGGGTCGAATTACGAACGAAGAGCGGGCAAGTCACCCCTTCCTCAGCCGCGATTATCCCTACGGTGAAGCAAACAAAACTTACTGGTTCAACGATTCGGATGCTCCGTACAGCGAGCTCAAGCGTTTCGACTGGTACCGTCCTAACATTGTTGGTGGTAAATCCATCATGTGGGGTCGTCAGAGCTACCGCCTGTCGGATCTGGACTTTGAAGCAAACCTGAAAGAAGGAATTGGTACGGATTGGCCCGTTCGCTACGCTGAAATTGCACCCTGGTACAGCTACGTGGAGAAATTCGTGGGCGTATCGGGCAGTAAAGATGGTCTGCCTCAATTGCCCGACGGCGAGTTTCTGCCGCCCATGCAAATGAACTGTGCGGAGCAGGCTGTTAAGAAAGGTATTGAAGGTAAATTCCCCAACCGGGTGATGACGATTGGTCGGGTAGCCAACCTCACCCAGGCCGGTCCTGCCCAGCAGAAAGTAGGTCGCGGTCCCTGTCAGTACCGGAACCTGTGTTCCCTGGGCTGTCCGTACGGCGGCTATTTCAGCAGCCCTTCGGCGACTATCCCTGCGGCCATGGCTACCAAGCGACTAACGATCCGCCCCAACAGTATTGCTTCTGAAATCATTTATGACTCAGCGGCTAAAAAAGCCAAAGGCGTTCGGATCGTTGATTCAGAAACCAACGAAGTGATGGAGTTTTTCGCCAAAGTGATCTTCGTCTGCGGTGGAGCCATCGGTACGACTGCTTTGTTACTGAATTCTACGTCTGACCGTTTCCCCAATGGTTTTGGTAACGATTCGGGTCAGTTAGGTCACAACCTCATGGACCACCACTTCCGTACGGGAGCCAGTGGTATCGTGGAAGGTCTGGACGATAAATATTACTTCGGTCGCCGGGCAAATGGTATCTACATTCCCCGCTACCGCAATGTGGGCAACGACAAACGTGATTACGTTCGCGGTTTCGGTTATCAGGGCGGTGGTAGCCGTCAGGGCTGGAATGGCCTCGTTGCCGAAATGGGCTTTGGAGCAGAGCTGAAAGAAAAGGCTACGAAACCCGGTCCCTGGAGTATGAACCTCGGTGGCTTCGGTGAGACACTGCCTGCCTACGAAAACCGGATGTTCCTGGATAAAGACAAAAAGGACAAATGGGGTCTGCCCACGGTTGTTTTCGACGCAGACTTACGCGAAAACGAAAAGAAAATGCGGAAGGACATGATGAACGATGCTGCCGAAATGCTTGAAGCAGCGGGCGTGAAGAATGTCCGTACGTTTGATAACGGCTCTTATCTCGGTATGGCTATTCACGAAATGGGTACCGCCCGCATGGGACGCGATCCCAAAACGAGCGTACTGAACGGTAATAACCAGGTGTGGGATGCCAAAAACGTATTCGTTACCGACGGTGCTTTCATGGCTTCAGCGGGGTGCCAAAATCCCTCGCTGACGTACATGGCCTTTACCGCCCGTGCCGTTGACTTCGCTGTGAAAGAACTCAAAAAGAAGAATTTGTAAACTTACATAGCATAGATACAATTGAAAAAGCGTGGAAGTGATCCTTCCACGCTTTTTTGTTGTCCACCTCTTGAAAGGTTTAACCAGCGAATTATTTTTAATCTCGTTTTAATTAATCTAATTTAAAATAGTTTGTGAATTACTGAGGGCGTGCTTTGTTTTGCAGGCTATTTAGAAAAATTCCAAATTATGAGAGCACTTCGACTCCTCTTTCTTTTTTCCCTCCTTACTATTCCTCAGCTTTATGCACAGCACACGGGTTCAATCCGTGGACGCATCACGACCAAAGATGGTAAACCTGCCGAAGGGGTTTCGGTAGGCATTCAGGGCACCACGCACGGCTCCCTGACCGACGAATTTGGCGAATACCGAATCAACAAAGTAAGCTCCGGCACACACGTCCTTGTCGTATCGGCAGTTGGCTTGAAAACGCAGGACAAAACCATCGATGTAGAGCCTAAATCCAGTATCATCGTTGATTTCTCCCTCATCGAAGACCTGGCTCAATTACGGGAAGTCGTCGTAGCGGCCAGTCGTAATCGTTTCAAGGCGGATAAGGTTTCGCCTTCGCTACGTTTACAAACGCCGTTACTGGAAGTTCCGCAAAATATCAAAGTCATCACGAAAGAATTGCTGGCCGATCAGCAGGTATTTGATATGGTCGATGGCGTGACGCGTAACGTCAGCGGAGCAATCCGCTCCGGCCACTGGGATAATCAGTATGCCAATATTTCGATGCGGGGTACGTCCATTCCGGCGTTTCGTAATGGCATGAACGTAAAAATGCCCTGGGGTCCACTGGCCGACGATATGTCGACGGTGGAACGCATTGAGTTTGTGAAAGGCCCCGCCGGTTTTATGATGGCCAACGGCGAACCGGGCGGGATGTACAACGTAGTAACGAAAAAACCAACGGGCACGAACCAAAGCTCCGTCTCCTTCACCACGGGTAGTTACAACACCGTACGGGCCGCCATTGACCTCGATGGCAAACTTTCCAAAAACGGAAAACTGCTGTATCGATTCAATACGGCTTACCAGACGCGGGATACTTACAACAAATTCAACTACAACGACCGCTATGTCATTGCACCGGTCGTCAGCTACCAGATTGATTCCAACACCGTTATTACGGCCGAGTATACCCACCAGCACGTAGAGGCCCTGGCTTTGGGTAATTATACTTTCTCGAAAAAAGGTTTTGGTGAAGTAGGTCCGGAATTCTTTCTGGGTGATCCGGCTCTCAATCCCCGAATCATCAGAGATCACAACGTATTCCTGTACTTCTCCCACCGGATCAACGACCGCTGGAAGCTGAATGCTCAGATTGCGTACTTCAATTATTCCCTCGGTGGCGGCGGTACGGTATGGGTAACGTCCATCGACAGTCTGGGCAATATGCGTCGGAACTATAACATCGGTGACGAGCTGGCGATTAACAAAACGGGTCAACTTACCTTACAGGGCGAAGAGCGAACCGGCTCCGTATTGCACCGCATTCTGGGTGGCATTGACATGGGTAACCTGAAAACCTGGGGTGATTTCAGCAGTACGACGCTGGGTGACCTGCAACTGGCTGGTAATGCTCCGTTTAACATCTATAATCCTACGTACGGTATTCCGTTGGCGAACATTCCGCAGTTCGACCGTTCGCGTAGCATCCGGGAACGTTCGGGTTCTAACGTATACGCAACGAACCTGACCTATTCGGGTATTTACTTACAGGACGAAGTTCATTTGTTCAACGACAAACTACGCCTGACCGTAGCTGCCCGGTATACGCAGTCCCGGACGGTAGGTAAAACGAAAGCAACTGACATCAAGGATAACGTGGTAACGCCGCGTTTTGGCTTTAGCTATTCTGTAAATCGCGAGATGAGCATCTATGGTCTGTACGACCAAAGCTATCTGCCCCAGGCCGGGGCCGATTTCGATGGAAACGTCTTCAAACCCGTATATGGCACCAACACGGAATTTGGTATCAAGAAAGACTGGTTTGGTGGAAAGTGGAATTCTACCTTCACCATTTATCAGATTACCAAAAACAACGTCCTGACCCCTGACCCCCGTTTCGGTATCAACAACCCGCAGAACTGGCAGGTACAACTGGGCCAGATTCTGTCGAAAGGCGTAGAGTTTGACCTGACGGGCGAAATTGTTCCGGGCCTGAATGCTACCCTGAACTACGCCTATACCGATCCGAAAGTAACGAAAGATGAAACGGCTAATCCCGTCAACAATCGCAAAGGTACCTACCTGGCCGGAACAGCCAGACATATTACCAACGGCTGGTTAACCTACCGCATCAAAAGTGAGCGTTCGGCCCTGCGGGGACTAGGCTTCTCCGGAGGGTATCAATACCAGGGTGAGCGTTTTGCCGGAGCCGGTTTGAAGGACTCCAACTTCCCGGACTTCTTCCGTCTCGATGCTGGCGTTTCGTACCAGGCCCGAAAGATTAACGTTTCGTTACTGGTGAACAACCTGGCTGACAGACGCATGTATACGTCGGGAAGTGCCCCGGCTAACCCCCGAACCGGTTACTACACGTACATCTACGAATTCCCCCGGAATTTCCGACTGAACCTTGGTTACAAGTTCTAGGAATTCCATACATATTCACTCCCCGGAAGCAATTTCGGGGAGTTTTTTTATACATGCTAAAAGCAGCAACGAGCTCAGCTTTAGTAGTTTCCTTTTTCCAGCATTTCGTTCGAAAGTGGATTGTTTATATCCAATGGCAGAAAGAAAGTATGCTGACAAAAGCGGCAACGTATATATTTAAGCGGTAGAAATCCGGCTAATTTCTTCATCCACTCCGGACGACCCAGACGTTCCAGATGGGCCGTGCGGTTACACTTGGGACAAACCCACTCATGAGCGGTACGGAGTCGAATGCTAAGTAGTAGGCCTGCGTATAGGGCTACTACGAGAAACACAAGGGCGGCAGCAATCATAGCAGTATAGAGGTGAAAGATTACAAAGTTACTCTTTTACACCAAGCGGGCAAGTCGTAGTGGATTAAGTATTACTGAGCAATTTGTTAATAAAAGACAATCTATCGTCGGAAGGTTTCCTGCCATTCTTAAAAATAAATGCGGCTTCGTTCAGTAAAGTCCGTTCAAGGTTTTATCTTCGAAAACCCTACCCTTGTTGTCTTTTCACTTAATTTATTTCATCTCACCTCACAGGCCGCCCTGGTGAACAGAAGTATTTTATACATGCGTAAAGAAGTCTCCCGGCAACTTGCCCTTTTCGACGTATTACGGGGTATCGCGATTATTTTTGTATTTGGCTATCATTGGCATCAGGCTTATTTCCCGCAGGCATTAACCGCCACTAATGGTCCGGTGCTTTCGTTCCAGCAAGCTACACTCTCTAATCTATACGCTACTTTTTCACCCCTGGCCTACGGTAATCTGGGCGTGCAACTGTTTTTAATCATCAGTGGGTTTCTCATTCACTATTCGTTTCTGGGAAAACAGGAACCCCTTAACTACAGGCAGTTTATGCTTAGGCGGTTCTGGCGGATTTACCCGACGTATTTGTTGGTACTCCTCTTCTTCGCCTTTCAAAATCAGCAGCTCACGCAGTACGTTTTACGTGAAGAACGCGGACAGCTTTCCTTTATCACTCACCTGTTCCTCATTCATAACCTGTTTGATGATGCCGATATTCTTTTTGGCTTCAACGGTTCTTTCTGGAGTTTGGCCCTGGAGATGCAGCTATACGCCTTGTATCCGCTTCTGCTGGTCCTTCGCAAGCGGTACTCGTTATCTAAAGTCTGTCTGGGCTTGCTACTGGTTCACCTCGTCGTGATTTCCTACTGCTTTTATCACCTGCGATTCAAGTTTAGTGAGATCACTTTCGTGGGTCATTTCTGGATTATGTGGGCGTTGGGAGCACTGGTAGCCGAAAACTATTACTACGGCAGACGTACGTTTCGCGTATCTGCTCCGATCCTGGCCGCTTTGTTTCTGGTTTTCCTGAGTACCAAGTTTTTCCCCACGTTTTACGTCTTTTTCCAATACATCGGTTCGGCCATTCTGTTTGCCATGCTGCTGGATTACCTGCTGGTGAGTCGTCTGAATTTTACGGCACCTTCCTATAAAATCCTCAGCCTGATTGGCGTGTGCAGCTACAGCTTTTACCTGATTCACCAGCCAATTCTGGGTACGATTTACAACTCCATTGATTTGCTGGGTATGGCCCGCCACTGGCCCTGGTTCAAATTTGTGAATGCCAGTGTTGCCTTTGCTTTCATTACGTTCCTTTCGTACAGCCTTTATCTGGTGGTGGAGAAAAACTCCGTTACCCTGGGCCAACGCCTCAGCTTTCTACGAAAACCCGTCCGCGTTCCAAAACCGCAGAAAACGTACGAGTCCGTAGAAGAATAAACCTTACTTTGACTTTGGCACGGAGGGCTGATACAGAAAGTAGTCGTACACACTCCGACTGATCTGGGCAATGGTTTGCTCCCGCAGCTCGGATGGAGCCTGCGAAGCTCCGACAAATACCGCAATAGCAATGTGGCCAGCATCACCCGGCAGCGTAATGATTCCAACATCATCGGTAGCCGATGCACCCATGGTACCCGTCTTATGAGCTACCACCGTTTCGGGGGGTAAATAGCCCTTTAAACGCCCCTGCCCGCCCCGGCAACGTTCCATGATCGCCAGTAGCGTATCCCGACTGGCGGCGGATACGGCCCTGGCCTGATAAATCTGCGTGAGTAACTGAACCATCGCTTCCGGCGTAGACGTATCCCGGGGATCTTTGTCGAAGGTAGTCTGGGCCGTTTTACGTATTTCTGGTGTTAATTGATCTTCCAGACGGGTATAGAAACCAGGATTTTTCCACTGACTCGTATCGGGTAAGGTTACGCCTTCCCAATCGGCAATGAGCTGAATGATGTTTCGATCTACGGACATGCCTTCGATCCCTAAAGCCTTGAGCCGATTTTGTACCGTCCGGGTTCCACCCGCCAGGCGAATGAGTATATCCGTGGCCGAGTTATCACTGATGACCATCATCAGTTCCATCAAGTTCTGAAGCGAAAGCTGAACGCCCGGCTTGGCAAACAGCGTTTCGAGCGTACCACTGCCCGGATGCAGATCCGAAGGCTGTAGCTCGGTCATGGTCAGGTACGAAAGTTCTCCTGTTTCGATCTTGCGGAGTAACTCTACGGCTACCGCCACTTTCATTGTACTCGCCATCGGAAAACGATCTTTCGCGTTCATTCGAATTTCCCGTCCACTTTCCAGGTGCAGGCACAGACCCCTACTTTGCCTTTGGCCAGCTTCGCCATACGTTCGAGTTCCTGTTGTAAACGCTGCGTGGCGAGGTCGGTCGTTTTTAACGAAGATTGTGCCGAAACCAGTAGCGGCAAAAGAATGAAACTACAGATAAGCCTTAGGGATGGAAAGCCGGAAAAGATCATTTTCATAGGAACGAACGCCTGAACGAGTGTCAGTTTATGATTAAACGTCGAACCTAGCATTTTTCCTACATAAAATAAAATCACTTGAATAGTTTACGTACATCTTTCCCAAATGTCAAAATAATATTTTTACTTTGATGCTTTTCTCAGAATAATGTTCATTTCAAACATTTCACTGCTTTATCTTCATTCCATGAAGCCGATCAAGGATGGAAGCGGATCGTACCGGCCCAACGCTCATTTGTGAACGCTGCTACCTCTCAACCCGCCACCGCTGGATCTTTAGCTCTGCTTTTTAACCAATTAAACCATTTATGCAGAAACGCTTACTACTTTCCATTTTTACGCTTTTCCTGTTTTCGGGTTCGCTGGCTCTGGCTCAGCAAATTCGTGGAAAAGTTACTGTAGAGGGAGATAATACGCCGCTCCCCGGTGTTAACGTTTCCCTGAAAGGGACCTCCAGTGGTACGGTTACGAACGCGAACGGAGAATACAGCATTAACCTTTCCTCTGGGCGTACAGTACTGGTTTTCAGTTACATTGGTTACGTGAATCAGGAAGTTGACGCCAATGGTCGTAGTACCGTAGATGTGACGTTGAAGGCCGACAACAAGCAGTTTAATGAAGTCGTCGTCACCGCTTTGGGAATCAGCCGGGATAAGAAGGCGTTGGGCTACGCTGCTCAGGGTGTCGGTTCGGAGGAACTCGTACAGAACCACCAGCCTAACCTGGTAAATGCCCTGCAGGGAAAAGTGGCCGGGGTTACCATTTCGAGTACGGGCGGTGCACCCGGTCAGGGGGCTCGTATTTTGATTCGCGGGATTAACTCCATTGACGTCAGTCGGGATAATCAACCCTTGTTCGTGATTGATGGGGTTCTGCTGGACAACTCCACTTCTACCCTGGGCAATGATGCCGCGGGTCGTGGCATGAGCAACCGGGCCGCCGACATCAACCCCGAGGACATTGAAACGATCAACATCCTGAAAGGGGGAGCGGCTACGGCTCTCTACGGTTTACGCGGAGCGAACGGTGTGGTCGTCATTACGACGAAATCAGGCAAAGCCGGAGCCCTACGGGCCAACTACAGCGGTACGTACGGTTTTGAAAATGTAAACAAATACCCAGATGTACAGGATAAGTACACCATTGGCTGGCAGGGTCAGTACGATCCGAACAGCTTCTGGCCTTCCTGGGGACCGACGGTTGAGGAAGCCCGGAAAATTGATCCGACGCATCCGGCCAAGCTGTACAATCATTTCAAGGATGCATACCGTACGGGTCAACAGTTTCAGAATAACCTTTCGTTTTCGGGAGGTACAGATAAAATCAACTTCCTCTCCTCGATCTCGCACCTGAATCAGCAGGGCGTTATTCCCTTCACCAATTACGAAAAGCTTTCGCTGCGATTGAATAGTAATATCAAATTCAGCGATAAGTTTACGACGGGTGTGAACCTGAATTTCATCAACTCCGGTGGTGACCGCTACAATGCCGGTCGGTACAACGAAACCTTGAGTTACTGGTCACCCCGCTACGACGTACGCGACTATCTGACGCCCGACGGAACCATGAAGGCCTACTCCGGTGATAACGCCAACCCGATGTACAACGCGATGACGAATAAATTCCGGGACAACGTCAATCGTCTCATTGGCGGGGTAAATTTCACGTATGCTCCCCTTTCCTGGTTGACGTTTACCTACCGGGCTGGTCTGGATACCTATTCGGAAGACCGGCTGCAAACGGCTCCGGGACCCAAAGGCATTGCGGGTGAATACATTTCCGGAGATAACGGGCTGGGCTTTGTCTATCAGTACCATACCAATTTCCGGGCCATTACGTCTACGTTTGCGGCCAGTGCTACCCACAAATTTGGGGATCTGAATACGACGCTCCGTTTAGGACACGATCTGTACGACCGTCGCATTCGCAGCTTTGGAGCCGAAGGCCGCGAACTGACCGTTTACGATTACTTTGATTTGCGGAATGCCAAAACCATCGTTCCGGTACAATCGGCCGAAGACTACCGCTTAATGGGTCTTTTCGGTGAATTGACATTCGACTATAAGGATTATCTGTTCTTAACCCTTACGGGCCGGAATGACATGACGTCTTCCCTGCAATCGCCTAACAACTCGTTTTTCTATCCTTCGGCCAGCCTGGGTTACGTATTTTCCCAACACTTTAACCTGCCGGAGGTACTGAGCATGGGTAAACTCCGGGCCTCGTACGCTCAGATTGGGAAAGACGCCGCTCCGTATTCGACCGCTACGGGTTATTCGTCGTACCAAAACCTGCCTTCGGGCCTGACGGGCTTTACCCGCGGGGCTCTGCTGGGCAACCCAAACCTGCGTCCGGAATTTACGGATACCTATGAAGCGGGTCTGGAACTGGGCTTCCTCAATAACCGCCTGGGACTGGATTTCACGTATTATAACTCGCTGAGTAAAGATCAGATTATTCAGGTGAATGTCTCCTCCGGTACGGGTTATGTACGGGCGGCTATTAACTCCGGAGAAATGCGGAATCGGGGCGTTGAATTGATTTTACGGGCTACGCCGATCAAGACCAGCAAGTTCAACTGGGACATCAACCTGAATTTCTCGGCCAACCGGAACAAGATTGAAAGCATTCGGCAGGATTTGACTGAGATCAGTTACGCTTCCGAATTCGGGTACGCGAACTCAACCGTAACGATGAAACTTGTTCCCGGTCTGGCCTACGGTAACCTCTACGGAAGAGCCTACCAACGGTACTACCCCAACACCGGAGAAGAACAACCAGCGGTACTGGATCGGGATCGACCCATTGTGATCGGGGCCAATGGTTTCCCGGTGATTGGTACGGCTCAGAAGCTTCTGGGCAATACGCAGCCCAAATGGCTGGGCGGTTTGAACAACACGTTGCGTTACGGCAATTTCACGTTTACGGCTCTGTTCGATGCTCGCGTCGGTCAGGATCGGTACAATCAAATGGGTAACTTCTTCTCGGCATTTGGAATCGCCAAATACACCGAAAACCGCAACGATACCAAGGTGTTTGAAGGCGTACTGGCCAACGGAACACCCAATACCAAGGCCGTCTGGCTCGGTCAGGGCGTTGGTCCGGATGGCGTTAACTACGGAAATGGCTTCTACCGGAACGTCCATCGGGGTGTTTCAGAGTTGTTCATCGAGGATGCTTCCTGGGTACGTCTGCGTTCGGCGAGTTTATCGTATTCCATTCCTTCTTCCTGGATTAAATCGTCCATCGTGAAGAACGCCCGCCTCAGCGTAACGGGCAATAACCTGTGGCTGTGGACCAAGTACACGGGTTTTGACCCCGAGGCTTCAACCACCAACAGCGGTAGCAACGTAGACGGCTTTTCAGGCTTTAGCTATCCAGCCGTGCGTAGTTTCCTGTTTTCTCTGAATGTAGGTTTTTAATGATTTGATGGACATGAAAAACACGTTGAAACGATATACCCTTTTAGCTCTCACCACCCTGGGCCTGACAACGCTCGCGGGTTGTAAGGATTACTTTGATTTAAATAATAACCCCAACCTCATTTCCAATCCGCCGCTGGCCTCCCTGCTTTCGACCACGACGCAGAAAACGGGCCTGAACTCCCAGCGGGTGGGTGGGCTTACGTCGTATTTCGTGCAGTACCTGGCCAGTCCCAGTACGGCCAGTCCCACGGACACGTATCAGGTAACCGATTACACCAGCACCTGGGATGCCGTTTACTTCGGCATGGCCGATTTAAGTGACCTCAAGCGACTGGCTCAGGAACAGGGGGCATCGGAATACGTAGGGGCCGCCGATGTGATGCTTTCCTATCACCTTACTCTGATTCATGATCTTTTTGGGGATGCTCCCTTCTCGAACGCGTTCGCCGGTACTACGCTTACGCCGAAGTACGACAAAGCGGAAGATCTTTATGCTTCCGCCCTAAGTCTGGTCAATGAAGGGATTGCGGAACTGAGTAAAACCGATTCCCGCGTGAAACTGGCGGCGGCCAACGATCTTATTCACAAAGGCAATACGGCCGCCTGGATTAAAACGGCCTATGTCCTCAAAGCTCGCCTGCTGACTAAAGTCTCTAAAACGAGTGCCTATAAGCCCGCTGATGTATTGGCTGCGGTGGAAAAGTCGTATACGTCGAACGCCGATGATGCTCAGATGGCCAGCTTTCAGCTCCGTAACCCCTGGGCTCAGGTAGCCCGTGATAACGCAAACTTGCTGCTCGACGGCTGGTTGTCGGAGCAACTCGTCGATCAGTTGAATGGTACGACGTACGGTTTGTTCGATCCCCGCGTAGAGAAGATTACGGATAAAACGGTAAACGGCGTCTATAAGGGTACTATCAACGGACAGGGAAACATTGGGGCTGCCAACACAATCAAGGATGAAAGCTACATTACGCTGAATTCGCCCCTGACGGGTGATGCTTCGCCCCTGCTGATCGCGACCTTCGCCGAACTCAAATTCATTGAAGCCGAAGCGGCCTTCCGGAGTGGGGATAAAACCCGGGCCTACGCGGCGTACCTGGCGGGTATTCAGGCCAACATGGACAAACTAGGCGTGGCTTCAGCCGCCAGCCAGACGTATCTGTCGAACGCTACCGTAGCCGTGGGAGCTCAAAATCTAACGCTCGATCTGATTTTCAAAGAAAAGTACGTGGTCACGTACCTCAATCCCGAAGCCTGGAATGACGCCCGCCGATCCGATTACAAATACAAAAACTTTACCCTGCCCCTGAATGCAGATCTGCCTACGTTCATTCGCCGGGTAGCGTACCCCAACGGTGAACAGGCCAAAAATACTTCCAACGTTCCAACGGAAGTACCTTTGTCTACGCCGCTTTGGTGGGATAAATAAGCCAACGAACTACGTTTTCCAGAAAAGGCGACTTTACGAGGTCGCCTTTTTCATGGCTGAATTGTATGCTTTTTGCAGTCACGGGCTTTCGCGAGTCCTTCTTTGCCGCTCCTAAGAAACGCTACTTTTTTTCTGATTTTTTGAGGGGAACGGGGGCTTTACGACCAGGCCTTACTCCAAAAGGGAAGCCGTTGCTTTAGGCGATCGAATGGTATACGAAAACGGTGCACTTTGGGCTTCGCCGGGTTTCAGATTCCATCGCCAGTGGAAAATACCCGTCTCGTGATTCACTTCGGCTCCGCTGGCCTGACGATCAAGGATTTCAATCTCTTTCATTTTCGAAATGGGAAACTGATCGTATACCACCAGCGAGATAGGTTGGCGACGGGTATTGCGTACGCTGATTTCGTAGCGGCGTTCCTCGGACTGTGTACTGCCCAGAAAGGATTTCTTCGTGAATTCCTTCTTCTTGATTCGCTGTACCTGCACAGCTTTGTCGCGTCCGAGTGATAAGCGAAGCGTATCGCCCATATTTTCCAGATTCAGCGTCGATTTCCCTACGTAATTGCCCTCCAGGAACAACTGAATATCGCCGTTTAACAAACCGTATTGCTCCCAGTTAGGAATCTGAGCGGTCAGGAATACATCCGAATTGAGTTTGGGTACGGCACTGTATTCGTACAGAGCCGGTAATTCGACCTGTTTCACTTCTACGGCGTATACTTTTCCATCCGATGGAATGGTATAGGGCATTTTAATGTCGTAGGTGAAACTGGTGGGTGCCTCTTTTTCATTCAGCTCCAGGGGTACACCCGCTACTTTTCCCTTCACAGTAGCTACGGCTCCGACTATATCCTGTTTACGTGGCGTGCCGTATCCTATGGCTACTACTTCATTTAAAGCCTGTTGGTCTGCTTCCAGTTGCACATCCAGTATTTCCGAGAAAAAGGGTTTTCGCTGGGATCGAAAGCCAATCCCAGCAAAGACAAGTTGGGTCGCATTTTGAGGTAGTTTCGGTGGAATGCTCAGGCGATATAAGCCATTCTCATCCGTCAGCGTGCCCAGACTCGTGCCCGATAACGTCACGGAAGCATTGGCAAGGGCTATTCCCGACACGTCTGTTACCTTACCAGAAACCTGGGTAACCGTAGGATTGTACGTTTGACTGATGGGTGTATCCTGTTCGGGGTAATAGTTCGTTTGCCCCGTCACCCAGGGTCGTAGCATGGATTGCGTTGCCCGTTGTCGGGGGTCTGCGTTGGAAAGGCTTAGCTGTACCTGATTCCAGTTCTCGCCCGTGTACTGAAACACCTGAGCTTTGTATCCCATTTGCAGTGGTTTGGTCAGGTCATTAACCCGAGCATCATAACTGGGAATCCAGCCGGCATCAGCCACAAAGTAGGTCAGCGTAAACTGAGCCTTTGGGATAGGCTGAGTGCTGGAAACAGTAATCCATACCTCCCCCACCTGCTGATCCGTATTCGTGTTTATTCGGGTGCGTTCACTGTTCAGAGCTTTGATCTCCTCCTCATACTGGCTGATTTTTCGCTCCAGATCCAGTTGTTTGGTCAGCACTTCCGTCAGGCGGGTTCGCTGGAAATCCGCCGCTTCTTTAATCTCACTAGCTTTGAGGGTTTGTACTTTCCCACCCAGTTCCTGATTTTTCAGTAAAAGATTTTCTTCCTGCTTATAGACCTGAAGCAGCTTTTGTTCCAGTTGGATTTTGGCTTCGATCTCAGCCCGACGTTTCTCGAACTGCCGCGTTTTCTCAAGCCGCGACGAGCCCTCTTCGGCATAACTCTGCTGAGCCTGTACGGACAGAACCGTAAAGTTCCCTTCTCCACTGAGCTGAATACTTTGTTTGTCAATTTTGGACGAGAGCTCTTTGAAATACAGTTCCGTTCGCCCGGCGGGCAAGGAGGTTTGAGCCGTTCGCTGAATCTGGGCTCCGTTCAGGAAAACCGTTACTTTTTCGAGTTTGGACGTTAGAGGTACGGGTGTGGATTCCGCCCAGGCTACGGCTGAGCTAAAGAGTAAGAAAAGCAGATACCGCTTCATAAGGAAAGGGTTAAGATTCATCCTCTGGATGCAGGCTTAACTTCAATTCCATACGACTACTGATTTTTTTCTTTTTAATTTTCAGGCGATCACAGGAAAAGCCCACTGACAGCTAGTCAGTGGGCTTTTCCTGTGAAAACTAAAAACGTTTCACCTATTGCTTCGCATAACCACGAAGCTGTCTTTTCACCCAATCCATATCCGATTGCAGGGAAGCGGTTTCTTTCTGAAGATGTTCATTCGTCGCCCGAAGTTTCGCATTTTCAGCTTTCAGCTGATTCACCTCTTCGATGAGTGCTTTAATCGCAATCCTGCACTATCTCCACCAAACAGAACAGTTTTACCAGGCAACATGAAAAAGCCTAGGAGAAGAAGTACCAATACCCACCTGAGCATACGAAGAAAGAGCGGCAGCCAGCAGGCCCGCCGTAAGTAAAGCGTGTTTACAAAAGGTGTGTAAATAAGGTTCAACCCATGGGCAATGCTTGTAAAGATAGAGTATACGTATACACCTTACTTCCGGGAAATTAAGCATTCGTCAGAGGATTAACCTTTGTTACCTACTATCTTGCCAGCGGCTACCAACGCCTTATTGCTGTGTTTCTAAAACTATTCCGTAAATCCGACGCCGTCCCCAGTGAAACCGAACTGCTTGAGCAGTATCGGCAAACGGGTGATTTGCGGATTCTGGGACAGTTGTACGAGCCGCACATGGAAATGCTGTACGCCGTTTGTTACAAGTACCTGTCCAGCGAAGACGCCGCCAAAGATGCCGTTATGCAGGTGTTTGAAGAACTGGTAAACAAAGCACGTACGCACGAGATCAGTAACTGGAAAAGCTGGCTGCACAGTGTAGCCAAGAACTACTGTCTGATGCAATTGCGAAGCCGCAAAGAATTTGTTGACGCCGAACGTATGGAATCGGAAGACCGTTTGCATCTAGTAGAAGAAGCCCCCGAAGATCCGTTGCCCTTGCAGGAGCTGGACGATTGTCTGAAAAAGCTCAATCGCGAACAGCAACAAACGGTATCGCTGTTCTTTTTACAGGAAAAAAGTTACCGACAGATTGTCGAGGAAACGGGTTATGAACTCAATCAGGTGAAGAGCTATTTACAGAACGGTCGGCGAAATCTTAAACTTTGCATGGAAGCCCAGGTAGAGCGATTTTCCTAGTACCTAAATCAAGCATGGCAGCACCCCAAATCACCGCAGAATTGCTCCGCCGTTACGTGGCGGGTCAGGCATCGGATGCCGAGCAGCACGCCGTCGAGCGGGCCGCTCTGGAAGATCCGTTTGTGGCGGATGCTTTGGAGGGATTTCAGACCCTGCCTTCACGCGTACCCACTGATTTATCGCAAAAACTCTCGTCCCGTATTGCTTCGCCCCGGCCTCTCTCTATCGTTTACGGACGAAGAATCGCCGTTGCGGCGAGTCTGGTTGGCGTACTTGCTACGGCCTACGTACTGCTAACGAGCATTCCCCAAACGCCACCAGCGATAAGCGTAGCGACTCAACCTTCGCCCACTCTGCCAGCCGCCCCTGCGGATACGGCGGTCGAGCAGCCAGCCCTTGCCTTACAGGCTATGGAGGCTCCCACTCCGTCGGCCCGCAAGAAAATCGACGTACCCGCTCAGGTGCAGGAAATGTCGGTGGATACGACTATCCATTTATCCCCGCTCGCGGTTGAAGCTCCGATGATGGCCACGCGTATGCTGCGAGAGCCGCTGCCTGCCCAGGTTGATTCATTGGCCGCTAGCTCAAAAGAGCATAGCGTTGGCCTGGGTTCTACCAAGCTGGACGGTACGTCCCGGCAACCCTCGCTAATGATGCGTCGTAAAAAACCGGCGGCTTCCGTAGAAACAGGTTCCGTATCCCGCCTCAAGCGTTCCGATAGTACAGGCGAACTGGAACTGGAAACCGAAGCTGATTACGCCGCCCGGACGCGTGATTCGGTTGTAGTAACCGAAGTTCCTACCGTACCGCCGCAACCCCAGGGCGGTATGGAAGCGGTGCAAGCGTATCTGCTCGAAAAAGCCAGCAACGCCTGCTGGGAGCTCTACTGGAAATTAATTTCCGGAAAAATGGTTCGATTAGCCGCGTACGATTCCTGCAGAATCCGGGTCGGGTTTCCCGCCGGGAAGTGCTGCTCTGGTTACAGCAAGGGCCTCGCTGGCAAGCGGCCTTCACGGCTCAGGGCTCAGTAGCTTTCACGCTGAAACTTTCCCTTTGAACATAAAAAATCCCTGTTCTGGTGAAATGAGAACAGGGATGTATGATTCGTAATTTCTCTTACTTCGATAGTTCTGTGGAGCGTTTCTGAGCGGCGTGTAAACCCGCAATCAGCGATTCGGCCAGATGATTCTCTTCGAAGGTTTTCAGGGCCGCTTCGGTCGTACCGCCCTTGGAGGCTACAGCTTTGATCAGCTCATCAAGACTTTTATCGGCCGTCTGAATTAAATGATATGACCCTAACATGGTTTGTTTGACGAGTTGTGCCGAAAGACTTTCGGGGAAACCCATTTGCTTTCCGGCTTCAATCATCGCCTTTACCAGATAGAAAAAGTACGCGGGTCCGGAGCCACTGACGGCGGTCACGGCATCCAGCAGACTTTCGTCCTCCAGAAATACTGAACGTCCCGTGGCGTTGATGAGGTTTTCGACCCGGCGTAAATTTTGAATATCGACTTCTTTCGCCGCCGCAAAAGCTGTCATTCCCATTCCCAACATGGCCGGGGTATTGGGCATGGCCCGTACCACCAGCGGGTGATCCAGCACGGTCTGAATTTTCTGAATGGATACGCCCGCCATGATACTCAGAACCACCTGATTGTACCGAATAACGGGTTTCAATTCCGCGTGTACGCCCGCAAAATCCTGGGGTTTTACCGCCAGAATAATCAGGTCGGCTTCACTGATTCGCGGTCCGATGGTATCCACAACGACCCCCGTCCGCTCGGCCCGGAGTGCCTCGCCGCGTTCGGCCGATTTCTCGATCAGAAACAGGTTTTCTTTTTGAACCAGATCGTACTGAATAAAGGATTTGGCAAAAGCCATTCCCATATTCCCACACCCAATAATGGCAAGCTTCATAACAGAGGAAAGATGATAGATGAAAGACGTTATCGTTTCATTTTGGAGGTTTTGATACTGGCAATGAGAAGCTTTTGAATCTCTTCGCAATCCATTAAAAAGGAATTTGCCAAGCGATCTTCCAGTAATTTACTATCCCTGAGCAAGGAAAGCCAGTAATGCGTCTCACTAGCCTCCTTATTAGCAATTGCCAGCTTATGAATAAAATCGGGTCTACTTTCAGCCTGTTCAGCTTCGCGAATAAGAGCACCAATGGCCGTACCACTTCTCAGTACCTGTTTTGAAAGGACGTATTCTTTCTGCTCGTCCCTGAGAAAAGAATACAGTTTGATGATACGCAGAGCAAAAGCATAAGATTTTTGGTTAGCGGCTTTCTCTTTCATACAAGAAGCAGGCTAAATTTGAGTAAATATACTCAGTCCTAACCGTAGTCACTATCCTCTCACCTCTTTACTCTACTTATCTATTTAGGGCATTAACTCCTTCAACTTGGCCTCTAAAGCCTCGCCGCGAAGTTCTTTAGCGATGACCTTCCCCTGCGGATCGATGAGTACCGTGAAGGGAATGTGCTGGATCCCGTAATCAATGGCCGCGGCGGAATCGAAGTATTTCAGGTCGGATACCTGCGTCCAGGTCAGGCCATCCTTCTGAATAGCGTCCGTCCACAGTTTCCGGTCTGAATCCAGCGATACACCATAGACCGTAAAGCCTTTGTCTTTGTACTGATTGTACAGGCGAACCACGTTGGGGTTCTCCCGACGGCAGGGACCGCACCAGCCCGCCCAAAAGTCGATAAGTACGTATTTGCCGCGTAACGAAGAAAGCGATACAATCTTCTGCTGCGGATCGGGCAGGTTGATTTCCGGAGCCGGACTACCAATGCTCAGGCCTTTCCGACTGGTTTGTACCCGACGCACCGTAGCGATAAACGCTTTGTAAATCTTAACATTGGGCTTTTCTTTTTCAAACCGATCGGCCAGCTGTTCGAATACCTCGAAATCCTGTTCCTGGTTCAGGAAATTGGTAGCGTACAGAGCCGCCAGCGAAGAACCCATTTCCGGCAGTAAAGCCTTGACCTTGGTTACCATGTCGGTCTGACCCTGTTCAAACTGCTGCTGAATTTTCTGCTGAGCCGCTTTATCTTTTTTCTGGGTAGCCTGTTCGTACGACAAATTCAGTCGATCCACCTGATTCTTGAAAGCGGCGGCCATGGCATTGAGCTGATCGTAGTAAGCCATGTTTTTCGAGCCCGTCACCTTGGTTGCCTGCGGAGCCTTTACGTCGGCCTCTACCTGAAGATTTTCGCCGCCTTCCAGCAGCAGAATAATAGGTTTACTTCCGCCGAGTAGCAGACGGTAAAAACCACCGCCATCGAGCACTTTACCCTTCAATTCGAATCCCTGACCCGTAATGAGCGACGAATCAATGGATACGGGCAAGCCGCGATCATTGACGATCTGTAGGTACGCCTTCTCGTTGGTATTCGGGTTTCGTACCTGTCCCTGAATATGGTAGGTATCCTGCTGAGCAAAACCCGTCAGCGTAATCAGGAAAAGAATCGTGGAAAAAATCAGTTTCATAGCGTAATAGCGTCTAACGATTGGGCTACGAGTTGATTGGTTACTTTCGGATCGGCCTGACCTTTCGACTTTTTCATGACCTCTCCCACAAACAATCCAATCAATCCTTTTTGCCCTTTTTGTATTCCTTGACCTTATCGGGCCAGGCTTGCAATACTTCATCAATCAACGCCTGAAGTACGTCACTATTGCCCTGTTGCAGCAGTTGTAAACGTTCGGCCAGTGCCAGCGGCGAAACGTCGGGGGTCTGAATCAGAGCCGGAAACAGCTTCTGAGCGGCCGCCGAGTGACTGACTTTATTTTCTTCAACGAGTTGAATCAGAGCCGCCAGGTTTTGTGGCGTCAGCGGGAAACCGCTCAGATCCTGCTTGCTTTCGTTCATCCAGGTACGAACGGAACCCATAAGCCAGTTCGCGGCCGTTTTTGGAGTCGTTCCTGCCGCGATCAACGCCTCCAGATACGCAACCGTGGCTTTCGATTCGGTCAGCGACAGAGCGTCGGCTTCGTTGAGTCCGTATTCCGTCGTGTACGTTTGAACCAGCTGGCGGGGCAGCGTTGGCATCTGGCTGCGGATGTTTTCCAGCTGTTCATCCGTAATGAGAATGGGGACCAGATCCGGCTCGGGGAAATACCGATAATCGTTCATCGTTTCCTTCACCCGCATGCCGTACGTCCGACCCGTTTCGGGATCAAACATCCGCGTTTCCTGAATGATGGTTTCGCCAGCTTCAACCATGGCTACCTGCCGCTCGTATTCGTACTCAATAGCTTTTTGTAGAAAACGAACCGAGTTCATGTTCTTCACTTCCACCTTCGTACCCAGCACCGGATCGCCGAACTTGCGAACTGAGATGTTGGCGTCGCAACGCAAACTGCCTTCCTCCATGTTGCCATCGCAGATGTCCAGGTAGCGAACCAGCTTCCGTACCTCCGTCAAATACGCTCCGGCTTCTTCAGCCGAACGCATCGAGGGGTCCGATACAATTTCAATGAGTGGAGTTCCGGCCCGGTTGTAATCGAGCAGGGTATCGCTGGAATGTTCGTCGTGAATGGATTTGCCCGCGTCTTCTTCCAAATGCGTATGGTGCATCGGAATGGCCTTTTCCTGCCCATCTTTTCCCTTAATCCAGATTTCTCCACCGATACAGATCGGATGTTTGTCCTGTGAAATCTGATAGCCCTTCGGCAGATCGGGATAGAAATAGTTTTTCCGGTCGAATACCGTACGGCGGGCAATCTGACTATTGGTTGCCAGTCCGAAACGCACGGCCAGTTCTACGGCTTTGGCATTCAGCTTGGGCAAGGTGCCGGGATGCCCCAGCGTGATAACGGAGATATTCCGGTTGGGCAGTGAGCCGAACTGGTTGGCATCAGCCGCGAAAATTTTACTTTCGGTCAGTAACTGGGCATGGACTTCCAGACCAATGACCAGCTCGTACTGGGATTTAATCGACGACACGGTAGGCTATAATGGATCAGAACGCAAAGGTACGCTTTTATGGGGAAAGGCTTTAGCCCGGCTCCGAATTCAACGGTACCGGGCTATGGGCTCAAGGGTTACTCGCCGCGGGCCATGTCGCGTTTGACGTCTTTTTCTTTGATGTCCTGACGTTTATCGTGCAGTTTTTTCCCTTTTGCCAAAGCAATATTGAGCTTGGCAAAACCGCGATCTGAGATGAACAGACGCGTCGGTACAATCGTTAGGCCCTGGTCTTTCAGCTTACCCACCAGGCGACGGATTTCCTTTTTCTGGAGGAGTAACTTGCGATCCCGAATGGGTTCGTGGTTGTAGTGCGTGCCCTCTTCGTACTTGGAAATGTTCATGTTCCGCACGTACAGCTCGTCGTTGAGCAGCAGACAGTACGCATCGGTGAGATTGGCTTTTCCCTGACGAATGGATTTAATTTCGGTTCCGGATAAGATGATGCCCGCCGTGAAGGTTTCTAAAAACTGGTATTCAAACGAAGCCCGGCGATTTTTGATCTCGACGTGCTTTTGTATTTTTTCTTTTTCTGCCATATCGGTTCCTGTAATACCTGGCCGGTACTTGTTTAGCCGGTTCTTTTTCACGAAAAAAAGTGGACCTATCGACCCGCTGCGTGAATTGGTTTCAAAGATAGCTTTCGAATGGACATCTTGACGCGTTTCTACTGGGCCCGACCGGTTTATACGCTGGACCGTAGCCGGAAATAAACAATCGTTTATTCGCTCCAGAAACGCTGAATATGCTGGTGACAAAGTTCATGCACCGGATAGCGGGCACATTCCTTCGCCAGTCGTTTGACATTCCGGCGATAGCTTCCCTCCTGTATTACCTGATCTACGGCCTTTTTGATCTCACGGGCTGTCGCCATTTCCGTTTTCAGGCGAATACCCAGCCGAAAATACGCCACCCGGGCCGAAATCTCATTTTTCCCTTCGTACAATCCTGTCGCGACGATGGGTACGCCATGTTGCACGGCGGCTAGGGTACTCGCGTAACCCGCGTTCGTCACGAATACGTGTACCTGCGGCATGAGAGCCTGAAAATCCACGTAATCTTCCAGTACAAAATGGGTCTGCGGAAACTGCTCCCGGAGCTGCTGGGTCTGATACCCGCCCGTGGTGGCAATCACCAGCGTAGAAGCATCGGATTTAAAAGCCTCCAGCGTCGGGATGAGCAGTTTTTCCGGATCTGACGCATGCATACCCTGGGAAACGAGCACGACTCGCTGGTATCGTTTCGGGCAAACACGAATGGGAAGGGAAACGGGCATAGCCGCCCGGTATGGAAAAAGCGGACCAACAAACCGAACGTTCGCACTCAGGTCCCGGCGTTGGTATTCGAAACCCGGTACGCCGCTTTGCAGGTATACATCCGCTTCATGCAGGACTGAATCCTGACAAAAATCCTGACTGGCGGGTAATCCATACTGCTTTCGTAAGGTATTATACAACTGGGTGGAAGGCTTGAAAAAGTAGTTTCGAACCCAGTACTGCAATAGTCGCTGGCGACTTTTGCCGAGGAGCGACTGAGCGGGTAGCCAGCCTAATCCATGCAAAGGGGCATCGCTTGAAGAAACGCCCAGCGGCCCCAGACCTACTACCCCCACGGGAACATTAAAAACGAATTTCAGAAAAGGAGCCGCCATGAAAGCCATGTCGCACAAGACCGCATCGAAGGGAAACTGTGCATAAACGGCTTTCAAATCGGTCAGAAAATCGGGAATGGGAGCCAGGAAGCGGTAGGTCAGATCAAAACGGAAGCGGGTGAGCGTACGCGTGAGCTTTTGACGTTGAGGCCAGACCTGGTTGACTTCCGTAGCATGCACTTCCGTAGCCCGCTGAAAAGGGTAAAAGCCTAAACCGAGTTTGGTAATGAGGGACTGATAACTCGGACCCGTATACCAGCCCACCTCATATCCCTGGGATTGGAGGTATACTGCCAGAGCCGTCAGCGGCCTTACGGAGTCGGGGGTTGTCGCTACTAATAGTTTCTTCGCATTCATTCCTGAAAGTCAACAATTCAGCAAACCTACACCGCCTTCCGGCAGGCTAGTCAGGCAGCCTGACTGAACTGTTTAAAAGAGAACATGAACTGTAGGGTCCCATCCATCGTCCAACAAAAAGCCCTGACACCGTCGATGTCAGGGCTTTTTGAGCAATCCGATTCAAGAGCTTATTTCTTTTCCTCTTTCTTCTCTTCGGTTTTGGGCTGCGTCGCCTTGTATTCTTTGTTCAGACCTTCGATCATTTTTTGCGTAATGTCGAGTTTTGAGTCTGCAAACAGAATGCCACCGCCTTTCTGATAACCCAGTACGTATTGGTACTTGTTATCGTTGTTATATTTTTTGATGTACTCGAAAATGTTGTCGTACAGCTTTTCGGTTTGATCCGCCCGCTCTACGGACAGATCATTCGCGGCTTTCTGACGGTAGTTTTCGAAGTCAGACGCCTTTTTCTGTAACTCCAGTTGTTTAGCCTGAGCTTCAGCGGCTAACATGCCACCGGCCCGTTGTTGAAAAATCTGAATTTCACGCTGAATGGCTCCGCCTTTCTGGTTGAGTTCCACGTCGAGTTGCGTACCCTTCTGTTCGAAGGCTTTCTGAGTATCTTTAAAGAAATCGTAGTTATTCAATAAGGAATCGGCATTTACATACACGATGGCCCGACCGTCAGCGGTCACGGCGGCACTACTGCCACTCGAAGAGTTACTATCGCCTTTAAAATGCAGGTAATACAAAACGGCCACCGCCACGACCAACACGGCATTAAGGGCTAACGAAAGGTTTTTCACTGAGTCTAGCTGGTTTGATTAAACAATTAGGTCGGCAAAAATAGCCAATTGCCCCGAAGTGGCAAGCTCGGTTGCACCCAGTATTTCAGGAATTTACGCAAGACTACCAATAGGCTTGTGCTTTTTCGGCGGGGGAAGGGTTCTTGGGGAAAACCGCCTGCCGTACCAAATACCCACTCAGGGAGGCCATTCCACCCAGTAGGGCTCCGCTCCAGGTCGTAGCCGTCAGCAAACCAATGGTACCAATCCCCCGAAAAAGCTCACTGATCCGGTCCGTCAGAATACCCCCTGACCGAAGGTGTTCGTAGTAAGCCATGCCAAACCAGAGCAGGGCGGTGGCGAGAAAACCGTTTAAAAAAGCTTTACTCCCACTCTTGCCTTTCCAGGCTGAAATCAGGAACGGTATGATGACAACGGACCACCAGGGGAGAAAGTACTGGACCATTGCGGAAAGTAAAATCATCAAAACGAATTGCATAACGAACGTTTTAATACAGGTAAAGGGTATCTGGCCTTAGCGTTTACTGATTTTCAGCGTACTTAAAACCTTGGGATGGTTTTCATCAATGGCTTTCAGATACAAAAGTTCATTCAGTTTTCCCTCGGCCCAGGTATTAACCATGTTATCATAGTACGGACTACCCGGATTGCCCGACTGTCCGCCGGGATATACACCATAGGCCGTTGGTCCCTCTTTTCCCAGAGCCACCACCATTCGCCAGGACGGTCCCCATTTACCCCGGAAGGCATTCGGCACATCGGCACCGCCGCCCGCTACTACGTTCGTACGACCAAAGGATTTCAAGGGAGGTACCAAGTGAGCAATCGTCGATCCTTTCACCGCTCCCCAGGCCCAGTTTTTCGAGGAATAGGTCCCGTACTGGCGGGTGAGCGAATCGACGGTCGCCTTGAAGCTAAGCCGAATAATATCCGTCTGATTCTCTTTTACGTCCGCCGTTTCGACGCGATCAAACCATTTCGAATCCGGTTCTTTTAGAATGAGTTTCCAGAGTCGGTCTTTCTGCGGACGCTGTAACGGTTTCTTCGCGTCCGTCGTGAATTCATCCCATACAAAAGAAGGAAGATTTTCCACCCATTTTTCAAAAATGGTCGGAGCTACGGCCTGCGTCGTGTACTCATAATCCCACTGCTGCAGAGCCGTGTACGTTGAGTATTGGGAGGCATTAAGTTCCCCTACTTTGATCTGCTCCAGTAAAGTAGGGAGCAAGTCCCGGGCCAGCACGTTGTAGTTGTCGTTTTGTAATAATCGCAGGCTGTCAATGGTAGCCCGCTGCATGGCTTCAAGTCGTTCATTAATCCGAATAGCCCGGTTAGCCTCCGCAAAACGCCAGTGCAGGTAATACGGATACGACTCATCGACGGGGGCCTGGTTGGCCGAACTTACGTATCCTTGTTTGGGATTTTTTACATGGGGATTGTGTTCGTGAGGAATCCAGCCCTGCCAGTCGTGAGCAGATTTAGAGCCGTCCAGCAGGAACTTACCCTGTTCTTTCCATTTTAACGGAAACTTTCCATTCACCCAGATGGCAATGTCGTTTTCATTACTGGCGAAGACAAAGTTTTGTGCCGGAGCGACGTAATGACTCAAGGCTCGTACGTAATCGTCGTAATTTTTCGAGCGGTTGAGCATATAGAACGTTTTGACGGGATTACCCGGCTCGTGGGCAATCCAGCGTAAGGCCAGACTCGGCGTAGGGTCGTTCCCCCAGCGGGGCAGTGCCACCGGCCCGTGATGCGTATACACCACCGTATCGATCACGGACGGTTTGCCTTTGACCTTGATTTCCTCCACCCGGAAGCTGGTTTTGTGCCATTGCCGCCGGTACAGGTATTCACGTCGCGTAGAATCTTTAAATACGATGGTGTACAAATCAGCTACGTCGGAGCCTACGTTGGTTTCGCTCCAGGCAATGTCGTGGTTGAATCCAATAATGATGCAGGGAGCCCCCGGCAGCGATACCCCGTAGGCATTGCTTTCGGGCGTGGTGAGCTGAATTTGGTACCAGATGGAAGGAAGCGTTAAGCCCAGGTGCGGATCACCCGCCAGAATGGGTAAACCCGTAGCGGATTTCTCACCCGCAATCGCCCAGTTGTTTGACCCGATCCCCTCGACCCGCTCGGGCCAGGAAAGTGGCTCGCGGACGGAAGCCGTCCCTTCGGTATAGTCTTTCGGTACTTTGGGAAGGGGTCTGCGTTTGAAATTCCATTTCGTCCCTTTGGGGATGATCGGACTTTCACGATCGGCGTAATCGGGGTATAAATCCTGGAGTACTTCCAGACCAAACTTTTGCAGCACATTGGTCAACGCCGCATCACCGTCGCGGGGGGTCGCCAAGGTATGCGTCATTTCTACCATGAGTAACATGGACTTTTCCGGCGTCCAGGCTTCGGGCGTAAAGCCCAGCATTTTGTACTCAATGGGATAATCGGCAGGCCGCAGATTGGACAGGTACGCATTGATCCCATCACTGTAGGCTTCGATGACACGGCGAATTTTCGCGTCCTGTTGCACAAACTTCCAGGCTTCCTCGGCGGCTTTCACCGAACCCGTCCGGCGTTTGTACAAATCCAGGGGCAGAGCCTGCTCCCCTACTACTTCACTGAGACGTCCGGCGGCAGAACGAATCGTCAGATCCATTTGAAACAGGCGATCCCGAGCCGTTACGTAGCCTTGAGCGTAGTATAAATCGTGATCATTGCTTGCGAAAATGTGCGGAACCCGGTTGTCGTCGAAGCGAATAATGACCTCCGATTCAACGCCCGGCAGATGTATTTCAGCGTCGAGCATCTGAATGCGACGCTCATTACTCCAAAAACCCGAAAATGGACTTAAGAAGGCCCCCAGGGCGGGCAAGGGACTAAATGAAGTGCCCAGAGCCCACAACAACCCACCCGTGAGGGTCAGACTAAGAACCGCTTTCTTCATGTCGATGTACTGTACGTGATGTAAGAATACAAACGTAAGGGTTCTAACGGCAAGAAAAAAGAGATTTTCCCGGTGATTCGGTACGCGACCAGCTCGATAGAGTGATTGGTAATTTCGATTTAGGTAGTACTTTTTACTGCATTACTTACCCATCCATTTTTTAAAATCGCTTACTTTTTCCCGACTCACCAACGCTTCTTTTTCAAAGACGGGCTTCAGCCCTAGTGCCAGGCGATTACCAAAATACGGCTGAATCTGTTCCACACTGGCGTGCGTAACGATGACTCCCCGACTAATCCGGAAGAACAAATCCGGATCGAGCATATCGGTTAGTTCATCGAGGGTATAGTCTACCAGAAACTTCTGACCGGCATGGGTTTTAAAAAAGCTGAATCGCTCGTCGGTGAAGAAAAAGGCAATTTCGGCTACTTCTACTGATAACAGCCGCTGCCCCTGCCGTACCAGAAACCGCTTGCGGTATTCTTTGGTCTGCATCTGGTTTCGCCAGGCCTGTAGCACCTGATCCAGATTGAAGGGTAAGGACGGCTGTGCCCGAGCCGACAGATCATGGTACTTGCGAAGCCCGCGTTCGAGTTCTTCCCGCTGTACGGGTTTGAGCAGGTAATCGATACTATTGACCTTGAAGGCCTGCAGAGCGTATTCGTCGTAGGACGTGGTAAAAATGATGGTACTGAAAATATCGACCTGTTCGAAAATGGCGAAGCTTTGTCCATCGGCCAGTTCAATATCCATGAAAATCAGATCCGGTTCGGCATGGCCCTGCTGTCGGTTGCTTTCAATCCAGTCAACGGTTTCTTCGATACTCGCCGTCGAGGCCAGTACTGTTAGACTGGGTTCGATTTCCTGTAACAACCGAATCAGCTTGCGGACGGCTAATTCTTCATCTTCAACGATTAAAACGTTCATATATCCGATACATTTTCAGTGAATAAAGGCAACAGAATTTTAAAGTGATCGGGACCGTTGGTAATCTGCGGTTCCGGCTGATCGAGTAAGCGGTAACGGGCGGTAATGTTAGACAGCCCCACCTTCGTCGATTCAACGACGCCCGGACGTTTGGCTTTGGTTTGCAGGTTATTACTTACCAGCAATTCACCCGTCGTTGTCGTACCAATGTGAATATGCAGGGGCTTGGTAGCCAGAATGACGTTGTGCTTCACCGCATTTTCCACCAGCATCTGAAGGGTCAGGGGTGGCAACTGGTACTTGAGATATGCCGGATCGACGGCTACATCGAGGTGTAAACCAGCTCCGTACCGGGTTTTGAGCAAGTGGTAATAGGAATGAATAAAGGCCAGCTCTACCGAGAGCGGCGTTAGTTCGCGTTCGCTGGTCTGTAGCAGATAGCGATAGACTTTCGCCATTTCATTGACAAAGTCCTCAGCTTTCTGCGGCTCGTCGGCGATGAGTGACGAGAGTGAGTTTAAACTGTTGAACAGAAAATGGGGACTGATCTGACTCCGCAAGCTCTGCAATTGACCCTGCAAACGGGCTTTCTTGAGTGTTTCCTTATTTTTCTGGCTCGCCTGCCATTGTTCCAGGGAATAAAATACTTCATAGATAAAGACAAAGGCTAGCAGCGAAAACACATCGACGGCGTACAAAAACACGAGCGTGGGCGGCGTGACATCTGCTCCGGCAAGCCGCTTGAACAGATGATTCCACGTGGGAATGATGCCATGATTGGCCTGCATGGCTTCGAGCGATATTTCCGTGTGAAAGAACCCGCCCAGAGCAAACAGCGTCAGATAGAAATACAGAAAAAAGGCGGTCAGGAACGTGAAACTCAGCGTCATCCAGATAATCCGCTTGACCGTTTGCCGCAAGTGGGGGTACCGACGGGTAATTACGTCAGCCGCGTAGTTATGAGCGACAAAAGCAACGGTACTCAGGATACCTACCACCAGCGTTCCGCCCAGGAAATTTGACCAGTTTTGCAGGTACGGACGCCCAATCAGCAAATACGCCATCAGGGGAATAATCCAGGGAGCGATGAAGGCGTACATCCAGCGACTCCGGGCCGTGGGGAAGCAGCGATGAATCAGCTCTTTCATACCGCCTGTAGTAAAGGAAGTTCGACGATATACCGCTGATCCTCAACCAGCACCTGCACCGATTCACCCTGTAGTAAGCGGTAGCGGGCCATGAGCATCGACAGGCCAGCCCGGTTAAGCGGAATGGTTACGGAACGTTTCTGGAGGGAATTGCTTACTCGTAATAGCGTTGGTGAATTCGCCCGAATCTGAATGGATAAGGGCTGCTGGGCCAGTACGACATTGTGTTTGATGGCATTGTCGACCAGCGTCTGGAGTGTCAGCACGGGTAGGTACTGCGTCCGGGCGGCCTCGCAGACGTTCACTTCCAGTGAAATGGCCGATCCATACCGGGTGTCGAGCAAATAGGAATAGGCCTGCAAAAAACGTAGTTCGGCTTCCAGCGTGACCAGTCCACCGCCCGGCATACTCATTTGCCCAGCCTGCAACAGATAACGGTATACGGTTGCCATCTCGTCCACAAAACGTTCCGCCTGACGCGGATTGTCGGCAATGAGTACGGACAGAGAATTTAAGCTATTAAACAGAAAATGCGGGTTCACCTGCTGTTTTACTTCTTCGAGCTGCATTTGTAACTGCTGATGTTCCAAAGCTTCCAGTTCTTCCTGATGAATCCGCCACTGCGTAAACGCATAGACGCCCTCACTCACCCCGGCCAGCAGAATATTCATACACGTCATCGCTGCCAGCACCCACGGAGCCTGTGCCGGTTTGTAGGAATAGCCGAACCACTGCGTAGCACCCAACGCATACATCAACTGCTGTCCCAGAAAAAAGTTGATTCCCACAAACAGACTGATCATACTGCTGAGCCGCAGAGCGGACTGGTGGGGATGCGGGAAATACACGCCAATTTGCTGAGCGAGCCACTGAAGGAAGAAGGCATCCATGGCATTGAAAACAAACATGATCAGGGAAATTCCCAGCATGTTTGTCCAGCTGGCCCAGTACAAACTTCCCCAAAAGAGGTAACAGAATACGGGCGTGTACACGACAATCAATAACCAGAGCAGGCCACCCCTGAACAAGTTGCGTTGTTCCAGAAAAGGAAATAATCTGGGCATGAGCGGATCCTGATTTTCAAACTTCGGTCGGATTTTCAGGGCCCTTGCCACTTTGCGTAGCAGCAATGAAAATGGCATTTCTTGGGGGCTTGGTCAGGGTAGGTAAAGCTACAATGGATTTAGTAAACCCCTGAGACTGCTCCTCCCCGAGCTGAAAAGATTTCTGACTGAATTGTTAAAAATCGTACATGAATTGCGGTACGGCAGGAAGTAACGTACAGACTGGGGCTGGAGAGGTGATGTATAGCGGAGCCGCTGGATTCCGTCGAACGTTCGGATGCATAGTCAGGTATCGTTTGGGTGGATAAAAATCACTGCAAACCTACCTCCTTCGTGCAAGGGATTAAACGCTTCGCTGGTTCAACTGGAAAAAGCGAGGAATGAACTGTTTTTTTTGTGCTATAATCCGGAAAAGCTCAATCATTCAAGCAATCTACTCTTTTGATAATCTGCACGTTACTAATTAAGAGTCGTTACATATGTCCCAGTTAGTCCGATACAATTGATCGGGCTTTTTCGGCGATTCATCCTTTGGAAGCCTCACTTGAGTAGAAACGCTCCTTGGAAGCAGCCGGGCGGCGTAAATCTTTGTATCACCAAACCGATTTCTACTTGGTTAAGGGATTTAAGGAGTTAGTACCGTTCAACCTTCCAATCAACGTCTGGAGAGATTCCTGCGATTTGAGTAACACCCAAGCGTAGGATCTCTCTTGTTTTTCACCTTCACCTTTCTTATTCCTCTTTTCAATTATGTTGGTAAAAATCCTAAAAGGAACCGGCATGGTACTGGGCTCCCTCGTCCTACTGCTGGGCATCGCCTATGCCGTCATTGCCCGGAACATTACGGAACGCGTCGAAAAAACGTACGACTTTGCCCGCGAAAGCTTTCCCATCCCAAACGACTCCCTCAGTATTGAACGCGGGAAACACGTCGCTCTCATCAAAGGCTGTATCGAATGTCACGGTGAAAACCTGGCCGGAAAAGTAATGATCGACGAGCCCCCCATGGGCCGACTCGTTGCCACCAACCTGACGCGTGGAAAAGGCGGCTTACCCGGCGACTACGCCGCCGAAGACTGGATACGAGCCCTGCGACACGGTGTGGGGCGTAACGGACGACCACTCATTTTTATGCCCTCGCACGAAACAACCCTGTTATCCCAGGAAGATATGGCCGCCCTGATTGCGTACTGCCGGCAACTACCCCCCGTGGACCAGGCGTGGGCTCCGATCAAGCTGGGACCCGTCGTTCAGGTGTTTTCATATTTGGATAAAATGCCCCTGCTGTCGGTTGAAAAAATTGATCACCACCGAGCCCTTCTGACGCAGGCCGATACCAGCGGTGGTATTGCTCAGGGAAAATACCTGGCCGTATCCTGCTCGGGTTGCCATCAGCCTGATTTCAAAGGCGGCGAAGGAGCCGCTCCCGGTTCGCCCCCCGTACCGAATCTGACCCGTAGCGGACACGTGGGCCAATGGACGCAGCAGCAATTCATCCATACGCTTCGAACGGGCCATACACCCGAAGGACGTGTCCTCAAGAATGAAGATATGCCCTGGAAAATGACCGCTCAGTATCAGGAAAAAGAACTCGTGGCTCTGTATAAATACTTCCGGAGTTTACCCTAACGGGGTCTTAGTCGGCTCTCCAAATCAACACACGAAGTCCGGCATCCGATTGCGTTCTCCACCTTCTTTTCAATCGAAGTCGGTTTTCTGTGGATTCAGTACGCTCATTTACCAGTTGATTCGGATTAGCCCTCCGCCTTCCATTTACCTGTTCAATCTTTGTATCAGTATTCTATCAAATCAACCTTCAATCATGTCACGTTTATCTGTATCTCTTTCGCTTAAAATGATTTTGTTCGGACTAATCCTGCTGGTTAGTTCCTGTAAAAAAGATCCCGAACCCGTTGATCCCGATAACCCGGGACAGGAGCAGCCTGATAACGGTGGCGGTGGAAACAACGGTACGTCGTCCTTACCCTGTGCGGGAAAAGACTTAAAAATTCAATCCTTCATTTTTACCCTAACCGAGGATGAAAGCGGTGAAGAAACAGGCGGCGATTTAGTCGAGGAATTTCCGGAGTGTGCCAAGGACGACCGCATCCGCTTCGAGAAAAACGGTAAGATCTCCGGCAGCGAAGGGAGTAAAGTATGCCCCCCCGACGAAGAGCCGGATACTGAAGTTCCCGTACCAGTAAACAGCCTCTGGAGCTACAATGCCCAGAATAAAACCTTCAAGATGTACGAGGAAGGAAATCCCAATGAGGCCGTTGTCTGGAAAGTGGATGAAGTCTCCAGCAGCTCGCTCAAAATCAGCATCACTGAAAAGTCCGAGGGCTACACGACCAAAATCGTTTTGTCTTTAAAACAGTAGAAGTCGCACGAGAACGGACGTTTATGCCAACCCACGCGTCCGTTCTTTATTCATTGTAAAAAATCGAGAGCGGTGTTTCTCTTCTGCAACCCGACCACGACTAAGCGTGTAGCATTGCTTATCTCACTCCTTTCTGATGGATCGCACCATGAAACTATTTTCCATCCTAGTCGGCCTCCTGTTTTCAACCGCAGCTCTGGCCCAACTTCCGAATGCCAACACCCTGAAAGCAACCATTAACGGGGAAGAATTCAAGAGTCAGCCCCGCCGGATTCGCATTGGAGCGTACTGGTGGATTACCGCCAACACGAATAAGCCTGATCAGTCCTTGCGTATCTGGCTGGGCAGTTACGATCATACGGACGGCATTGAGCCCGGTACATATCTGGTGGTAGACGCCGATAAAGCCGATAGCAAGGCCAATAAAGCCAAGGTTCAGGCGGGCAGCGGTTACAAAGGTCTGGCAGTGATTAAGTACGTAAAAGAGACCCGGGAGCCTCGCATGGAATACCACGTGGGCAAATCCCAGAATAATGATGAAACGGTAGTCGTGAAGAAGAATGCCGACGGTTCGCTTGAAGCTACGTTTAGCGGCGTACTGGCAGGCTCGTACTGGAAAGAAAAATCGAGTTCTACAGTTTTCGGCGGCATGGGCCGACTCATGAACAAAATGGAAGATAAAGTGATCACCAAAACGACGGGCTTTGATTCTTCCATCGATCCCGAAGGGAATGGGTACAAACAGCAGAGTAAAAAAGATTCACTGGTTCTAACCAATGGTACCTTTCATCTGCCCCTACCCAGCAAGCAATAATTGTCTATTCTGACCCTTGTAATGGCTCGCCACTCTAGCAGTGGCGAGCTTATTTTTTTAGAGTAACGACTGGTACACGTCCAGGTACTGGCTGGCACTGCGTTCCATACTGAAATTTTCGGCTCTTTTCTTCAACTGTTCAGCGAGTGGCGTGGTATTATAAGTATGCATGCCCTCCCGGAACACGCGTTGCATGTGCTCGGCTTCGAAATCGGAGAAATAGAAGGCGGCATCACCGCCGATTTCGGGCAATGAGGTCAGATTCGAAATAAAGACGGGTTTACCAAACGACATGGCTTCTACGACCGTAAAGCCAAAACCTTCGGCCAGTGAAGGATGTAGAAAGGCCATACAATGGTTGAGGTACCAGGCCTTTTCGCTTTCCGAAACCGGACCCGCCAGGAAAAGCCGGTCGCTCACGCCCATGTCTTCGGCCATGGTCCGCATTCGGGAGGCGTATTCGGGTTCATCGTGATGACCGGCTACGACTAACTCCAAATCGGGATTCGCCAGTAATAAAGGCAGTAGTACGTGGTAATTCTTTTTGGTATTCACGTAGCCCAAACCAAACAGAAAGGGACGACGGGGCCGATAGGAAGTAGATTCCAGGTGGGGTGCACTCAGCTTATTAAGACCATTGTGAATGACGTGAATGGGCTTACCATTTACGTCACAATTATTGAGTACGTCATTTTTAGTGAATTCCGAGATGCAAACAATGGCATCACTTCGGTCAATGAGGTTTTGTGTATGGGCTAAACTGCGGAGTTGTTCCTCGCGGGCTTTGCCTTCGTGCAGAGCATTTAAGTCATGGACCGTGAGTACCACACGGGTATCGCTATCCCGCTCGGGAATGATGCGGCCCGATTGAAACGGAGCATGCCAGACTTTACAGCCTGCCAGAAAAGGTTTCCAGATTTTATGCCATTTCCGTTCGATGATATGATGCTTCTCCGGCCGAAGCTGAAGCCGTTCTGCCGGTGGGACGTACATCATCATCGGCGGCATTTGCTGTTTTCGCAACAGCTTGTTCACCTGTTCGCTCATGTTTAAGCAATAGTGATACAAGCCTGAGTTGGGAAACTTCATTAACCCGCAGTCAAGGATTATTGAGGACATAAATTTCTATATGTTAAAGGACACGACTGTATTCGCTGCCTAGATAGAGCAGGTTCTGACGATAGGGAGCATACCCCAAAATGGGCTTGCTCCTGCGAATACAGACGAACGAAATAATTGACGAACCTGATTAGCTCAGACCCTCCGGGCCCGCCTGTGGAAGACCTAAAAAAGGCTTTCCAGCAAAGCTACCCTGTTTGTACAGACACCAGTTGTAGAGCAGGAGTTGGATTGCCTCCAACAAATAATGTGCAAACGGGCGTATTCGTTGCGTGTATAATTAACCGATTCAGTGGAAGCCTTATTGTTCATTGCTCGAAAACACCCGAATTTACTGTCTCTTTTTTAAAGGAATGGCTCGGGATTTTTATACCTATTAAAGCCCTGTTTTTCTGATTCATACCTATAGCACTGGTAAAAGCTTTAAAAAGACATTTTGTTTTTCTTACCGCCGCACTACCGTTTATTTTTTCATTATTTTTTCTGTTGTTTCCAACGTTTTACCCCTCAAATCGGGTCTTTGAGAGGCCATTTGGGAGTATTGTTAAGGCAAAGACCTTTCATGGATTGCCGGAAAAATAGCCAGTCAAAGGTGTCATTCGCCCCATTCCGACTTTATTTTTGCCCTGGTAAAGCCTCTATCCATACATAAACCAATCTCCAGTTCGTTGATTCGAGGGTGGTAAGTTGTTTGATCTTCCTGTAATTCCGAGTAACGTGTCAGCGTTCTTACTCCCTAAAAAATTTAGAAGTTAGCAAGTAAATGAAAATCTATAGTCGTCTTCTGAAGTACGTAACGCCACTCAGAAAATTCATCGTTCCGTTTTTTCTGTTTACGTTAGCGTCGGTCTTTTTTAGCGTTTTTCAATTCGCTCTGATTATCCCCCTTCTGAACTTTTTATTTGACTCTTCACACATCGCTGAAGAGGCTGCCCAATACGCCCGGGAACCTGAATTTACATTTTCAGGTAGCTATTTTAAGGACTATTTCTATCACTTGATTTACCAGTTCAAAGTCAGCGATCCCATTTATGCCCTGTACTTTTTAGCGGCCATGATCGTGACTTCGGTATTATTGTCGAACACCTTCCGGTATTTCGCCCAGCGTTGTCTGCTCAATGCCCGTACCATGCTGGTCAAACGACTGCGAGAAGCTCTTTTCGAAAAAATCAATCATCTGCACCTGGGCTATTTCACCAAAGAACACAAAGGCGATTTGCTCTCCCGACTCAACGGGGATGTATACGCGATCGAAAGCGTAGCTTCCAGTTCGCTCGAAGTTATTTTCAAAGAGCCCTATACGTTCATTGGCTACTTCATTGCTCTGTTTGCCATCTCTACGAAGCTGACCCTGTTTACGCTGGTTATCATTCCAGTATCGGCCATAGGAATTGCCGCCGTTACGAAGAGTCTACGCAAAGAAGCTCAGGATGTACAGGCTTCCATGGGCCGTTTGCTGACGCTGATGGACGAATCGCTGATGGGTATGCGTATCATTCGGTCCTTCAACGCTACGCCATTTATCCTGAAACGCTTTAGTCAGGAAAACGACTTTTACCGGAAAGCCAGCTCACAGGGTTTCAAACGTCGCGAACTGGCTCCGGCCTTTTCGGAGGCATCGGGTGTTTTTGTAGTAGCCTGTATTCTGGTGTACGGGGGTAGTCTGGTACTGAGTCAGGAAGGAGGCTTGCAGGCGAGTGCTTTCATCGCGTTCATTGCCATTTTCTCGCAGGTGATCCGCCCGGCGAAGGCTATTGTGGTAGCCCTTACGAACATTCAGCAGGGACGGGCCGCGGGTGAGCGTATCCTGGAAATTCTGGACAAGCCCATTCTGGTACAGGATAAACCCGATGCCGTAGAGCTAACGAACTTCCGCGATAAAATTGAATTCCGGAATGTTTCCTTCCAGTACGGCGATGCGGCGGTGTTACAAAACATGAGTTTTACGCTTGAAAAAGGCAAGAAAATGGCTCTTGTTGGACCTTCGGGTGTAGGTAAATCAACCATTGCGGATCTTATCCCGCGTTTCTACGACGTAACCGACGGTGAGATTTTGATTGATGGCCGGGATGTACGGGATTATAAGATGGAATCGCTACGGAATCAGATGAGTTTTGTATCGCAGGAAATCATTCTGTTTAACGATACGATTTTCAATAACATCGCCCTGGGTCAGCCCAACGCGACGATGGAGGAAGTCATTCACGCGGCCAAAGTAGCCAATGCCCACGATTTTATTACGCAAACCGAAGACGGTTACCAGACCATTATTGGCGATCGGGGCATCCGGCTATCGGGTGGTCAGCGTCAACGCTTGAGCATTGCCCGGGCGGTATTCAAAAAATCATCCATTCTGATTTTGGATGAAGCAACCTCTGCGTTGGATACGGAATCGGAAAAATCCGTTCAGGAAGCCCTGGATCATCTGATGGTTGATAAAACCACGCTGGTAATTGCCCACCGGCTTAGTACGATCAAGGATGTCGATGAAATCCTTATCTTACATCAGGGACAAATTGTTGAACGGGGTAGCCACGAAGAACTCGTCGAAGTAGAAGAAGGCGTGTACCGCCGCCTGACGATGTTACAAAACGTATAAACTTCCCTGACTAAAAAAAACCGCTTCCTGCCGAAGCGGTTTTTTTGTTTTCATTTAGCTGGATGTACTGAATGACGGACCTTCGTTCTGAGCTGACGTTTAGGCGAACGCATGGCCCGTTAGTCATGAATATGTATGCAGGATTATCTTTTTAGAAGTTTTCGTATTACTTTTTCAGCCTCGAATGTTCGTCCATGCGGTTACTCTATTTCCAAGGTCTGCTGATGATGCTTTCTTACGTAACTACTGCTCAATCGTTTGAAGTACAGGGACACCGCGGTTGTCGGGGGTTAGAACCCGAAAATACGATCCCGGCTTTTCTGAAAGCTCTGGAGCTGGGGATAGTTACGCTGGAGCTTGACGTGGTGCTTTCGCAGGATCATCAGGTAGTCGTTTCTCACGACTGGTACTTCAATGCCCGCTTTAGCACGAAACCCGATGGAACGCCCGTACGCCGGGCCGAAGAGAAAACCTTACGTTTGGATCAGATGCCGTATGATCGAATCAAACGTTATGATGTCGGGCAACGCGGCCACGCCGATTTCCCGGAGCAGAAAGCCCAGGCAGCCTACAAGCCGCTCCTGAGTGAAGTAATTGCGACGGCAGATGCCTATGCTCAGCAGCACCAGCTGCCCCTGCCCCAGTACAACATTGAAATCAAAACGGAAGCACATACCACTCCGGAGATCATTTGTCCGCTGGTAGCTCAGGTGTTAACCATTCCCGCAGAACGCTTTTGTATTCAAAGTTTTGATTTGGCCGTGTTACGCTACTGGAAAGCCCAGCAAGAGAAGGGTACCTTTTCCAACAATAAGCTTTCCGTGCTGGTTACTATGAAAGGTCTGACTCGTAGTTTGAAAGAATTAGGATTCCGGCCCGATATTTTTAGTCCTCAATACCGATTCATTTCCAGGCGAACCGTACGTAAAGCTCACGATCTGGGCATTCGAGTCATTCCCTGGACCGTTAACGAGCTGCAAACCATGCAGCACCTGCAACAGATCGGGGTGGATGGATTGATTACGGATTATCCAAATCGATTTAAAAAGTGATAGATTTGAGTCTCTGGTTTTCGTGAATGTGGTGATTCGCACTGAAATGTTCTAAAACCCTTCGTCCGTTAAGCTTCAGCATGCCTATGCTACCCCTTTTTAATGATACGCTGGTCTGGATTCTGCAACGTCGGCTAGCCCGTATCGAAGCCTTTCGCCGTGATCCCTGGCCTATTCAGGAACGACAGCTCCAGCGGCTTATTCGCTCGGGACGGTCAACCGTATGGGGTAAACAGTACGGCTACCGTCACATCCGTAGCCTCGCCGATTTCCAACGCGAGGTACCTGTCTCGACGTACGAAGATCTGTTTCCGTACATTGAGCGAGTGATGAAAGGAGAAGATCGGGTACTATGGCCTTCACCGATTCGCTTTTTCTCGAAATCTTCGGGCACGACCAATGCCCGTAGCAAGTATATACCCGTCACCCGCGAAGCCCTCGATGAAGGGCATTTCCGGGCGGGTAAAGACATGATGGCCCTCTGGGTAGATCATAAGCCTGATACCCGGGTATTTGAAGGAAAAGGTCTGTCTATTGGGGGAAGTTTAGCCCAGAATCAACTTAACGAACGCACCGTAACGGGTGATATTTCGGCGGTGGTGATGAAAAACCTGCCTTCCTGGGCTCAGTTCATTCGTACACCTTCCCTGCAAACGGCCCTGATGGATGGTTGGGAATCGAAAATTCAACGGATGGCCGAAGAAGTTTCGCAGGTCAACGTTACGAGTGCTCTGGGCGTACCCACCTGGACGCTCGTTCTGATTCAGAAGGTACTGGAACTGACCGGCAAAAAGAATATTCTGGAGGTTTGGCCAAATTTTGAAGTCTTCATTCACGGAGCCGTGGCCTTTCAGCCCTATCGTGAACTTTTCAAACGAGAAGTTTTTCAGTGCGATACAGTCCGGTACCTGGAAACGTATAATGCCTCCGAAGGTTTCTTTGGTCTTCAGGATGACCTGAGTCGGGTAGATGAATTGCTACTGATGCTGGACTATGGCATTTTTTACGAATTTGTCCCGCTGGAAGAACTCGGTAAAACGCATCCGAAAGCCTATACGCTACCCGAAGTAGAATTGAACCGCAATTACGCCGTAGTTATTTCGACGAATGCCGGTTTGTGGCGATACCTCATTGGTGATACCGTACGCTTTACTTCCAAGTATCCGTACCGTATTAAAATCTCTGGTCGTACCAAACACTTCATTAACGCATTCGGTGAAGAAGTTATCATTGAAAATGCTGAAACAGCCCTGACGCGGGCCTGCCAGGCGACGGGAGCCACCATTGCCGACTACACCGCCGCTCCGGTCTACATGGGCAATGGCAGCAGTCGGCACGGCAATCGCGGTGGTCACGAGTGGGTGATTGAATTTTCAACGCCGCCCAGCAATCCAGACTTGTTTGTAGATGTGCTCGACGAAACGCTTCGGCAGGTTAATTCTGATTACGATGCCAAACGCAGCTTTGATCTGGCTCTGATTCGTCCCGTCGTTCACATGGTGCCGCACGGCACCTTCTACGAATGGATGAAAGTGAAAGGCAAACTAGGCGGTCAGCATAAAGTACCCCGCTTATCGAATTCAAGAGAATACGTGGAAGAAATCCTGCACATCAGTCCTGAACATCTGGAAATCTGATGGCTTCGTGATCCGTAAAAAAAGAGCGACTTCTGGAGAAGCCGCTCTTTTTATGGGTGAAAAGGAAAGCTAATTAAAGCGTTACGCCAACGGAAAGTTGAGCAGATGTATTTTTTGCATTACCCAACACTTGTTGAGCCACAAATGAATCCGCCACTTTCTGCAGACCCAGGTTGTACCGCGTACTGATCAGGAATTTACCAAAATACAGGGTTAGTCCTGCTCCTACACCGTAATCAAACCGTTTGAAGTTATCGGTATCCAATACCGTTGATGCTCCACCTAAACTATTATTGTTTTCAGCGGCAGCTTTCAACAGATAGCCAACATACGGTCCGGCGTGAATATCGACAAAATCTCCAATCTTAAACGTAGCCAGCACGGGTACTTCTACATAATTCAATTTGAACTTGTTTTCATTTTCAAAATTAGCGACATTAAAGGTAGCCCGGGTTCCTTTGTTCGTATAACCTACCTCCGGCTGGATATACAGGAAATCGGTAATCACCGGAATCTGGGTAAAGGCACTGACGTGGAAACCATACAAGGGATTTCGGTCCGTGTATTCCTTGATGCGAAGGTTACTGGCCGAGAATCCTCCCCGAATCCCGGTACGAGCCGTAATAGACTGGGCAAAAACGCTGGTCGTAGCCAGACAGAAGGCAAAAATGATTGCTAATTTTTTCATGGATTAAAAGGGTTGAGCGATGAATGTGTTCCTAGGGCTTACTTATTGCCCCTTCTGAGCGTCCTGTTTCATTTGTTCGTTCGCAGAATCGCGATTTCTACCCGGCGGTTCAGGCGACGACCGTCTTCGGTATCATTGCTGGCTACCGGTTGATTGAAGCCGTACCCTTTGATGGTCATCCGACTGGCTCCTACGCCTTCCTGACGTAAAAAGCTGGATACGGCAGCGGCCCGGCGTTCGGACAGATCCTGGTTGTATTCGGCCGTACCCCGGTTATCGGCGTGACCTTCAATCAGCAAATTGGTATCGGGATTTTTCTTCAGCGTTTCAGCCAGTTTAGCCAGATTTTCGCGGGTTTGCGGACTGATTTCCGTCGAGTTATAGGCAAACAGTAACTGGCCATCCATCGTTACGCGAATCCCTTCACCGACGCGTTCTACCTTGGCGGCTTCGCCCATGTCTTTCTCAATCTGTTTGGCCTGTTTATCCATCTTACGACCAATGATTGCTCCGGCGGCACCCCCTACAGTTGCTCCCAGAATGGCTCCAATGGCGGTGTTCTTTGAAGCACTACCAATCACGCCTCCGACTACGGCTCCGGCACCTACGCCAATGGCCGTACCTTTCTGCGTTTTATTAAACTTGGATTTTTTCGGTTCCTGAGCGTTTCGGTTACACGAGAAAAAACTGGCACTAAGCGTGGAAGCCAAAACCATCATCCACATGCCTTTTACAATTACGCGTTTCATGGCTTTACTAAAGATTGTTTACGAATGTACCTACGAAAAAAAGGTCGCCCGGAGTTTAAAAATGATCTTGAGATTTGTTAAAGAGCGTTAAAACCATTTATACATCACTGATATTCAGCCTAATGCTTAAAGATCACACCATTAATCCGCAACGATGAAAAATGGGAAATTATTTACTCAAACCACAAATACTCTAAAAAAAACGACTCTTCCCAAGGCTGGAAAGAGTCGTCAGTACTAAAATAAAAACCAAATAAATCCTATACGTTAAGCTTCAGGCGTTCGACGACCTGATTTCCAACGAGGTGGCTCTGAACGATTTCTTCTACGTCGGATAATTGTACATTTCCGTAAAATACGCCTTCCGGATACACGACCATGGCAGGTCCGAATGCACATACGTCCAGACAACCCGTCTTCTGAGCACGAATATCGACTTGTAAACCCAGTTCCTTGATTCTTCCCTTAAAGGCTTCTACCAGAGCCAGTCCGTGTTCTTCGCCGCAGGAACGCTTCGGGGCAGGTTTTTGATTGGTACAGATGAAAAGATGCTTTTTATATTTCATAAGGCTCGTTACTTGAGCTACAAAAATAAGGCTCAAACACTGGTATACACTACTTTCCTTGGTTTTAGATCAGAGCCGGGGCTAAGAGAGGCATCGTTACCACAAAATGACCGCCGGTATCACTGATAACAGGCTCGGGTTGAGCCAGTAGGCGATACTTCGAAGCAATGTTCGCCAGTCCTACCTGATGCGATACGACCCGCGTTGTTTTGCGTTGCAGGTTATTGCCCACCCGTAACCATCCCTCTTCGGTAACACCGATGGTGATACGTAAGGGCTGATGGGGCTGGATTCGATTGTGTTTCACCGCGTTTTCAACCAGTAACTGTAGGGTTAGCGGAGGTAATAACCACTCCCGATACGAAGCGGCTACCTCAATCGACAACTCAACTCCCTGCTGGTACCGCGTCCGGAGCAAATGATAGTAGGCTTCGATGAAATCCAGTTCCTGGGAAAGACAGGCCAAATCCTGATCATTGGTTTGCAGCAAATACCGATAGACGCGGGCCAGTTGTTCGACGAATTGCTCCGCCTGACGAGGTTCCTCCGTAATCAGCATTGAGAGCACATTCAAACTATTAAAGAGAAAATGCGGATTGACCTGATTTTTGAGAATTTCCAGCTGATTGACCAGAGCTTCGCGTTTGTACGCCTCGGCCATGAGCGTCTTTTCTTTCCATTTCTGGAAGGTATAGTAACTCTCGTACAAGCCTACCGTTAAGAAACTGGCCGTAATACTTATGCAACCAATCGTTACATACGTAGAAAAGGTTGGAGCAAAAGTCGCCATTCGTTCATACACCCCTACCTGTTTGTACACGCCCCAGAAGATAAGAACGGTAACTACGGTATTCATCAGAACAAACACTCCCAACTCCAGAGCAATCCGTTTCGGCGTTTGTTCAATGCCCGGATATCGGCTGATGATTCGACGGATGAGTACCGCCTGAATCAACAATCCACCAAAAACAATCAGGTACGAGGCACTGGTGGTCACCAGAAAAATCTTTCCGTTCTGAACATAAGGTTTGCCCAGCCATACGAAGTTGCCCAGGGGTACGGTCCAGGAAACAATGCCCAGTAACATCCAGACATTCGCTCCGGATAGTTGAATAAACGGTAAGCTAAATAAACGGTGGATAAACGTTTTCATTCCAGAGCCGGATCGGATACAGAGGTAGGCATGCAGCCCGATAGGTCCTGAAAAGCGATCAGGCCCCTACCTTTGAAAAGAATCACACACCGGGCGGAAAAGCGTACTTACCTTTTCATAATGGCTACGTAAATATAAGTAAAGCAGTCCCGTATTTGATGGATCCGATCCGGTAAATTCTTGCGTTTGGCTACTCTTTTTCAGACGCTTGTACTTCGTCCAGCACTTCCAGCGAATCACCGACCTGAATGTTTCCCTCCTGTAAGACTTTCGCCGTAATGCCGCCGTGTCCCCGCATGGCGTTGTATCCACCCACACCGAGCACTTCTTCCATCCGACTGCAGGGATGGCATTCACCCGTGTATTCGAGTACGACTTCACCGATTTTAAACTGTTTACCTTTTAAGGCCTGTAGGTTCACGCCCCGAATGACCAGATTTCTGCGTACGTCAGCCGGGTCTACCTGTTCGCGGCCGACGAAAGAAGCAACGGCATCCAGGTGCTCGCGGGAAATCAGCGTTACCTGTCGCTTGCTTTCGGGTTGACCTTTATAACGGTCGCCATCCAGTCCCGTACCGATGCGTACGTAGGTTTCGGGTACGGATTCTACGGGTTTACGCGGACCGGTTCGTAAGCCAATCCATTCCAGGGTGCCGGGCTGGCTAAAGTGATTCATCAGTCCGTGCATGGGTCTTTCCTCTGCCATTGTCATTTCTAGTTTGTATAACGAAAGATACCCATAAAAATCGTACGTCCGGTAACTCACCCCACGGGTAAGCCACCGGACGTAGCGAAAATCGATGCAAAAAGAGATTACTTTTTCAACGAATTAATCCAGGCTGCAATTTTCAGAGCATCTGCTTTCGGAACCTGCGGCATGGGCGGCATTTCCGTGGCGTAATCCGGCCAGTTCTCAGGCTTGGGATTGTGAATCAGCTCGACAATTTTTTCGTTAGTATATCCTCGCTTGGCTACTTCCGTATACGCCGGACCTACCTGACGCTTGTTCGTCTGATGGCAGGCCAGACAGGTGTGCTTGGTCAGTAAGGGCTTTACTTCATCGTAGCTCGGTACGTTCACTTTTACAGTTTTCGGGCCGGTTTTGGCAGGAGCCGTTTTGCCGGTACCCGTCGCAGGGGTTTCTTTTTCCGGAGCGGGCGTTTCAGCGGCTACGGCCGTACTACGCGTACTTACTTCGCTCATGGCTAATTTCTTACCCGTTGGAATATTGTTCAGGGTATAGAACGCCTGCGGGTGCACCAGTGAATAGAAGCCTTCCGTACTCCGCACGCCATCCAGACGCAGTTCGTGGATGTAGTAGCGACGCAGATTATCGACAATCAGGCGAGCTTTCAGTCCATCTTCCGATACTTTAACACCTTTAATGGCATTGCTCTCCCGTAGAATTGGAGGGCTACCATAAACCGGGTGGTACTTATAAACAAAGCTATCCACCGTATACGAAGCCAGATCTTCCGCCGACTTCCGATCTACGGGTTGCGTAAATTCGATTTCAAAGCCATCGGGCATGGCTCGTACGGCCTTCATTTCGAACGGTGTTTTTTCGTTCCAGACCAGGCGTTGCAGCCCTTCGCTGGCTTCACCGGCGGAGCCCCAGCCCCGGTTGGTTTCACCGACGAACAGTGATCCGTCTTTACCCCAGGCCATCCGCAGTACGCCTGACTGGAAACCAGCCCGGAAATCGAAGGACGCTCCCTGGTATTCATCGTTAACTTTTTCCATGAACACCCGCATGATCTTCGATTGTCCCTGATCGCCTACCAGTACCTGTCCGGCGAACGGACCGAAATTACCCTGAGGAATTTCGAGAATCTCGGAGTTGGAAATACCCTGGATTCCGTGGGGTAACCATACGGCGGGTAGTTGCAGAGCCGGGAATTTCTCTTTCAAGGTGTATAAAGGAATCGGCGTTTCGTCGACCACGTTTTCGGGTTTGATGGCCCGGCCATTGGCATCGCGACGACGACGGGAATCCACAATCGCGTATACGTCCTCCTGCTTGATCTTCACGGGTGAGTTCGGCAGGTCTGACCAGCGTAAGCCCGCTGGGTGACCCACCCAGGCTCCTTTTTCAGGTGCCATACGCCACCCGAACCAATCCAGTCGCCCTGGTTATCGCTGTAGAATAATTCACCGTCGATGATCCCCAAACCGCAGGGCGAGCGTACGCCCGTAGCCCAGGGTTTCATTTGCCCGTCTTCGGTAATGTTCATCACCCAACCCCGCCAGGGGACGCGACTTTCGCCCGCCCACCATTCTTCGTTACCGAAAGCCACGTTGCCCGAGACAAAGAAGCTACCGTCCGGAGCGATTTTAGGGCCGAAGCTGTACTCGTGATAGTGACCGGACAAAGGCCAGGCGTATACCGTCTCCAGTACATCGGCTTTGCCGTCTTTATCCGTATCGGTCAGTTTGGTCAACTCGCCGCGTTGGGCACAGTAAAAGGATCCGTTTTTGTAAACCAGACCCAGTATTTCGTGCAGGCCGCTCGCGAACTTGCGGAAAAACGGGCGACGGCTCGTCGGGTTTTCAACAATATAGATGTCGCCCCGACGGGTGGATACGCCCAGATCTCCGTTGGGCAATACGGTCATTCCGCCCACTTCCAGTAGCGTACCTTCGGGAGCGGGTACGCGAAAGATGCGGAAAAAATCTTCTTCTTTAGGTGATTCCTGAGCCACGGCAAGCGTAGTCGTCAGTGCCAGCGAAGCCAGCATCGACGCCCGACGGAACCAGGAAGTATGGAATAAAGCCATAACGATTGCTTAGAATAAAAGGGAGTAACTGAGTTTTCCACTACGCATGGGCACGAGCAGTTCCTGCTGGCCATTCACCTGACGAATCAGGGGTTTCACACCACTTTCCAACTGGATGTAGTAGGCTTTGTCACCGATCAGGTACAACTGATCATTCAGCGTTTGAATACGCTCGGCCTGAGCCAGACGGGCGTACAGATCAGCGGCGGGTTTTTCTACCGTAATCTCACGCTTCACGCCTTCCCGACCGGGCAATACCTGAATGGCATCCTGTACCAGCGAACCGTAGCTCTGGTAGCGAAACGTCGGCTGATTTTCCTTTAGCGTATAGCCTTTCGGACGGAACTGACTGCCCACCGTATCCGCAACCCAGGCGGCCTGCGGCGAAGACAGACGACTCAGGCTCAAAGCCGGTACACCGAACCGTTGCACCATACCCGTAGGCCGTGAAGAGCCATCGCCCCGACTGTTCCACATGGGCGTAGCGTCGAGAAATTCTCCTTTCCAGACTTGCACCAGGGCTCCCTTGTCAAGATCGTAGGTATAATGAACCTCTTCCGGACTACCGACAGAAATAGCATGCGTGACGCGTACCCGCTCGCGGCCGTTCGGCACGTCCATGAAACTGCGGTGTACAATTGGGTTGTTCGCTTCAATCAGGATGGGGCCATTTTCGTTACCCGTCATGCCTTCCGCATTCCCATCGCCCAGGTAAAAGGGACGCAGACCCGTACCCGAGATCATCAGTCCGAGCGAAGGTGCACCGCGACCGTTGAGTTTGGAATACATCAGTTCAACCGGCACATTTCCGGCGGGGAGTTCTACCGTTACGGGAGCACTCCGCATGGTCCAATCACCGACCGATTTGCCATTTACTTTCAACGCGGTAAAACCGTTGACGCCTACGACCTGCATCGTGTACGAACCCGCTTCTTTCACTTGCAGCGTGCCCTTGTACTGAATCAGGAAGTTACTTGGCGTGGAAACGACACCAGCCGACAGGGATTTGGCATTTCCTTTCGAAGCTGCCGTAGCGGTCTTCAGATCGGGTTCCTTGTCGTAAGCACCGGTGTATACTTGATAGGTCAGAGAGGTTAAAGCGGGACGAGGTGTATCGTACGCAGTGTATTGAATATTACGGAAAGCCACGGCTCCGTGATCGCCCTGAATCAGGATCGGGCCATGGGCTACTTCATTATTCGCCAGCGGACCCCGCGTAGGACCGGAAAGCTCTACGTTTTCGTGGATGGCTACGCCATTGAGTTCGAGTCGGACGATACGGGCATTTTCCACTTTTACGCCTTTGGCATCGAAACGGGGAGCCTGAAAGGAGATCCGCAGGTGTTGCCAGAGACCGGGAGCCTTGCTGGCATTTTGCCGGGCCGCCTGGCCTTCGTAGCCTTCCTTACCCGCTCCGCGTTTGTCATCCCAGCGTTGGTAGATGGAACCGTTGTCACCGATTTTAGCTCCTTTGACGCCCCAGCTGTCCATAAGCTGGATTTCGTAACGACCTTGCAGGTAAATGCCCGAGTTGGAACCTTTGGCCATCAGGTAGTCAAGCTCCAGATCGATGTCTCCGTGTTCGAGGCTCGAAAGCAGGTTGGCTTTATTTTTCTCGTTGGGAAGATTGACCAGTACGCCTGAGCCTTTGCTTGTACTGAGCGTGGCCGACAGGGGAGCTGACGCGTCCCCTACAATCTGCCAGTTCGAACCATTCGGTTTCTTGAAGGCACTCAGATCGGTCAGCTTCAGGGCCTGCCCCGTGGGCGTCTGCTGAGCCCAAACACCGGAGTGAAGCACGCAGCCGACCATCAACCCCCAGAGCAGAGGTTTATACGGTTGTTTCAATTGCATGATGGTAAAATGTTGAATAAAAGGCGGCAAGTAGAAAAAAGAGGATTAACGTTCGCAGCATACGTTGCTCCGTCCGTTAATCCTCCAATCAATCCCTTATTGAGCCGGATAACCCGGGTTTTGCTTCAGGTTCGGGTTGGCTGCCAACTGACGCTGGGGCAGCGGATACAGGTTTTTGTTTTGATCACCGCTCGGCGTGTGATCCCACCAGCTGGCAGTCACGAATTTGCCAAAGCGAATCAGATCCGTCCGGCGTTTGCCTTCGAAGATGAATTCGCGACCACGTTCGGCCAGCATTTCATCCAACGTCAGCGTAGCCGTCGTGTAGGCTTCTTTCTCGAAATCAGCGGCGGAGAATGCCCGCTTGCGAACGTCGTTCACCAACTTCACGGCCTCTGCCGTAGCCGTTCCACCGCTTTTACGCATGAGGGCTTCCGCCTTGTTGTAATAAATTTCTGAGAGACGGTACAGTGACCAGTCGTTGCTCCAGTACTTCGGCTCCGACTGGCGGCCCGGACGGTACTTGTTGAAACGAGCACCGCTGTTTTCTTCACCCGTAATCATGGAAGAAGCCGTACCATTTTCACTCGCCCGACGAATTTCCTTCACAAATACCAGCTGGCGATCTTTGTATTCTTCCGTACCCAGTACCGGACGGGTGGGATCAGCCGCGTAGAATTGGGGTCCAATCAAAAACCACTCTTTCTTGCGAAGATCCGTGTCCTTGAATGCATCGTAAGCCGAAGGGATCACTACGACCCCGTTGTTACCATTATTATCACCATCGTAGATGTACCGCTGGTTAAAGTGGTAGAAGTCACTATTCCAACCACAACGCGTGGAGGTTAACTGAGCATCGTACACCAATTGGAACAGGATTTCCTTCGAGTTATTATTGGTGTTACTGTAAGTAGATACTAAATCCGCATCCAATACAGGAGCTCCGTTCAAACCTCCCGTCTGACCGCTGATGATCTTGTCGCAGGCGGCAATACATTCATCCCAGCGGGCCTTTCCAGACCATACTTCGGCATTGAGGTATAACTCAGCCAGCATGGAGTAACCCGCCGCTTTCGTGATCCGGCCGATATACTTTTGTTCGAGGTTGGGCAGTAAGTCAACGCTTTCGGTCAATTCCTTTTCCACGAAAGCGAATACTTCCGCCCGAGGACGTGTCTCGGGACTCGTTGGCGTTCCTACCGTCGTAACGATGGGAATATTGCCGTACATATCCATCAGCTTCATGTAGTGATACGCCCGGAACACCCGCAGTTCAGCGATGAACGCATTTTTGTCCGTTTCACTGACACCTACTTTCGCAAAATCCACCCGGCTAAAATCGCCCAGGGCGTTATTACAGAAACCTACCCCCGTAAACATCAGGTTATAGGGGTTCCATACGGTGTTTTCGGTGTACGACCAGCTGTGACCATGCAGACGAATCCACTGGGCATCATCGTACCCGTGACGACCCTTCTGCGGCCAGGCTAACTGATCCGCCGAAAGTTCGGTAATCCGCCAGTGACCGTTTTGTCCGGTCGGAGCAGTCCAGGCGTTCGCGTGCGTATACGGACGCAGTACGGCTGAAAGAATTTCCTGACGGTTGTTATAGAATTTGGAAGCGTCAATTTCATTATACAGCGTCTCATCAAGATCGGTACAAGCATTCGTACCCGTGAGAATCGCCAGTAAGCCAGCGTACACCAGCCCTTTATAGTAACGTTTCATGAATGCGTTCGAATATTAGAATTGAACATTAAGACCAAGCGTGTACGACTGCGTACGGGGGTAAAAACCACGACCATCGATACCAGGATCCAGTCCGACATCATTGATTTCCGGATCCATACCACGGTATTTGGTAATGGTCAACAGGTTACGACCCGTAGCGTACACCCGCAGATTCTTGATTACGGGTGAGTTGAATCGCCAGTTATAACCTAGCGTTACGTTGTCCAGCTTTACAAATCCACCCGGTTCTAGGTAATAATCCGAATACTGGAGAGCATCGTTGATCTGGTTGTTACGACCCAGGGCATCTTTCAGTACGTTCGTGGGCAAGTATACTTTGTTTCCGAAGAATACCTGTTGCAGATTCAGGATGTCATAACCCAGCTTGCTGCGGAAGAATACCGTCAGATCAAAGTTTTTGTACTGCAGACGGTTGTTCCAGGATAGGTATACTTTCGGAATACCATTACCGATGTAGGTGTAATCTTCGTTAGCCACAATTTTATCCGCCGTTACGGCTTCACCGGAGGCTTTGTAGAACAACCATTTGCCTTCGGGTGTGAAACCGGCAAACCGTTTTCCGTAGAAGCTACCCAGTGAACCACCTTCGATGGTACGGATCGCATCTCCTAAAGCACCGGTACCACCGATACCACCGAAGTTCAGGAATGTAGCCTTGAAGACATCACTCGACAGCGAAACCAGTCGGTTTTTCTGCGTGCTACCCACAACGTCCATACTCCAGGAGAAATCCTTCTTCTTGATGACCGAGCCGCTCAAGCTTAATTCTACCCCGTTGTTATCAATCGTACCTACGTTCGTAAACAGCGTAGCCTGGATGTAAGGAGGCAATTGAGTATTAAAATCACCTAATAAGTCTTTTGTCCGGCGACGGTATACGTCAAACGTACCACTCAAACGACCTTTGAAGAGGGCAAAGTCCAAACCAAAGTTTAATTCCGCCTTCCGCTCCCAACGAAGATTCGGGTTGGGGTTATTAGTCGGTCCGTAGGTTTGACGCCATACGTTATCGTCGTTCAAGTAGAAGTTACCCGTACTTAAACGTACCAGTGAACGGTAGTTTGGGATTCCCTGGTTACCCGTGATCCCATACCCTACGCGGAACTTCAAATCATCAAAGACATTGAGTGACTTGATGAAATTTTCCTGAGCTAAATTCCAACCTACGGAAGCGGCGGGGAAGTTACCGAACTTGTTATTCTTACCGAAGCGAGAAGAGCCTTCCCGACGCAGAATGAACTGAGCGATGTACTTGCCTTTGTAATCGTAGTTCAACCGGCCGAAAAACGCAACGAGCGTATTGTCTTCTTTAAAGCTGCCCAAGGAAGATTTACCCAAAGCGATGAAGTTACCTGCACCGAGGTTATTTTCCTGGAACTGATCGTTTAAGAATCCACTGTTTGCTCCTTGAAACCAGGAACGCACGTTATACTGATAACTATACCCAGCCAGTGCTTTGAATCCATGATCCTGATGAAACTTGGTTTCGTATTCCAATGTAGACTCGAACGTAGACAAGTTTCTGATCTCATTGTACTTACGTGCATACCCTGTTCCAGCGATGGGCGTACCGTTTAACTGATCCAGCACCGAGCGACGCGAATCCCGGTTCCGGTATTCATCATCATTCCAAACATCCCGCTGAACAGCTCCAAAGGCACTCGCTTTAAAGCCTTTAAAGGGTTCTAACGTAAAGCGGATATCGGCAGAAGTCGTTTGCTGATCCCGAGTCAACCTCTCTTGGTTCAAGCGACCAATGGGGTTTACGGTCGACCCTTCCTCGTAGTAGCGGCCCGTCTTAGGGTCAAACAGCGGTTGCGTCGGGTTACGGCCCAGGGCCTCTTCAAAATCACCCGTATTACCACCTAGCAAGTTCGCTTTATTGAAGTTGGTCGCCAGATTAGCCGACGTAGAAAGCAGGTTATTTAATGATTTCTGAAAGACGCTTAAACGACCACCAAATTGCTTCCGCCAGTTTTGAATCGTAATGGGGTTGGCTTCGTTGTAGTACATCGAAACGCGGTAATTACTATTCGCACCGCTACCGCCTGAAAGAGCCATGTTGTGGTAGTGGCTTAAATTACCTTTATCAAGCATCAGATCGTAGAAATCCGTATTCGCCCCCCAATCACGCATTTGGCTAGCCTTGGGGTTCGTTGGATCCTGCATCGCTGCCCGCCAATCCGCAGCGGTTAAAAACTGAGGGCGTTTAGCAACGACTTCGTGCTGAGCATAGGTAGAATACGTCAGCGTTGGAGGGCCTCCTTTTCCTTTTTTCGTCGTCACCAGAATTACCCCGGCATTTCCCCGTGTACCGTAGATTGCCGCCGCTGAACCGTCTTTCAATACGTCAAACGATTCAATATCATCCTGTTGCAGCAGATCCAGATTACCACCGGGAATACCATCGATAACGACCAGGGGTGAACGATCTCCATTGATGGAGACAATACCCCGCAGCTGAATAGCCGGGCTAGAGTTCGGGTTGTTACCCTGGGTACGCGTAATCTGCAGACCTGCTACTTTACCCTGAATCAAATCCAGTGCATTCCGGGTACCACCCTGGTTGAAGTCTTCGGTTTTGATCGTCGATACCGCCGAAGTTACTTCCTGCCGACGCTGCGTACCGTAACCGACTACTACGACTTCATTCAGGGACTTGATGTCCGATTTCATCGTCACATCAATCGTCGTCTGGTTATTGACGGGAACTTCCTGTGACTCATAGCCAATCGAAGAAAATACCAGTACGGCATTGCCATCGGGTACGTTCAGGGAGTAACGACCTTCGGCGTTCGTAACCGTACCTACGTTCGGCGTACCTTTCAGCAAAATCGTTACACTCGGTACTACCGATCCCGTTTCATCTTTTACCTGTCCCGTAACCGTCAGCAGGGGCTTGTCACCCTGAATCTTGCTGGGCATCATCAGCGTGATGTACCGCTCAATGAACGTAGGCTCCAGACGGTTGGCACGCGTGAGAATCAGACGATTGCCGACCAGTTCAAACTTAATCTGAAGGGGTTGGAGCAAACGTTGCAGTACCACACTCAGGCTTTCATTCGACGCGTTCAGCGTTACCGAACGTTGCGATTGAATCAGGTCAGGACTATACGAAAATTTAACACCCGCTGCTTTTTCCAGCTGGGATAGTACTTCACTCACACTCTTATTTTGAAGCTCGATGCTGATCTTTTTATTCATGAACTCCTGAGCTCTACCATCAAGGGCGACGGAGACATTCGTAAAGAAGGCAACAATCAGAAGCTGGAGTACGGTTAATCGCATGATCTTCCACCCAATTTCTTTGGAGAATAACGGTTGTTTCATACATTTGAAATGGTTTTTTTAACAGAAAAACGCAAATGAATCCCTGCATCCGTTAGAAGCGGATGAGCACAAGCTATGCAGAGGGAATTGTTTGAAAAGTCAGTGATGGTAGGAACATCACTGGCTTTTTTCACTTATAGAAAGGGGTTACGACATAAAAGGGGGTTAGGGGTTATAGTATAGGGTTTAGTTCAAATGTTTAAGGTCGGCAGCCCCGACCGCTCACGGCTACGAAATTTTCCTGAGCAGCCCAGTTGGCTTCTATCGTCTTGCAGATAATATCTAATTTTTGTGAAAGCGTTCCTTCTTTCAAATCGGTCGTAATGCGGCAATTGCTCAGCGAAGGATTTTGGAAAATGACCTTAATACCATAGGTCCGCTCAATTTCAGCAATGACTTCGCTGACAGGAACGGCGTTATACACCAGATTGACGGGCCGGAGTACCAGCGTCTTCGCCTCCACCAGCGTATTCACGGGGCTTCGGAATAACCGGGATTCTTTCCGGGCGAAAACGACCTGTTCATTGGGCTGCAGCACCAGATCATCTGCTTCTTTTGAAGCATCCTCGAAGACTTTATGAGACGAAACCGAAACCTTCCCTGTCCGTACGGTCAGGATGACATTATTATCGCGATTGTAAGCCTTGATGTTGAAACTAGTCCCTAATACTTTAGCCACCAGTCCATTGGCGTATACCAGGAAGGGCCGGGTGGTGTCGCGGACTACCTCGAAATAGGCTTCCCCAGACAGAGAAACCATACGATTCTGAGTCCGGAATGGATTTTCGTAGCGAAGATTACTTCCCTTTTGCAAAATAACGGAGCTTCCGTCGGGCAGGGAAACCAGACGAGGCTTGGTGTTGACGTTGCTAATGGTGACTGAATCGGGTTGCGGGATCGGCGTCACCTGAGCGAGCTGCGGAGCTTCTGCAGGCTGGAGCATCGTCCAGCTTAAACCGATACCCAACACCACTACTGCTGCTGCTACCCAGCCCCAGGCAAACGAACGCCGTACGGGTGCCGGGAATAATTGCTGGCGAACGGATTGCCAGATTTCTTCTTCTTTCCGGGGGTCTGGCTGAACCTGAGCCAGTTCCGTACTCGCTTTTTTGAGCCTACGCACTACGGTAGCAGCCTGCCGAATTACGGCTTCCTGTTCGGGGTGTTTCCGGCGATAGCTTTCCCAATGGGCCACGGTGGACGCATCGGGGTCATTTACCCACTTCCGAAACGAAGGATTGCCAATAAAATCTTGTAGCAAGTCAGGCTTTTGATCCATGCAGACGAACTTTTCTAGTAGAGATAGTGCAGAATCACACCCCTCAACTCAGTTTTTAAATTATTTTTTTATTAATTGGACTTCGCAGCTTTCGGGTGATAGCTTCAGCTCGTAGAAATGCAATGACTTATCAGCGTAACCAGTACAGTATCACCACTAAAAGTGTGTCTGTCAGCAGTTTACGCAACAGTCCATACGCCCGGTTGAGATGATTGTTGACGGATTGCTGGTTTATACCCATAATACCCGCAATTTCTTCCGTGCTGAATTCATCGTAGAAAGCAAGCATAATGGCCTCCCGCTGCCGGCCGGGCAGTTCTTCCAGGGCTTTCTTCAAGCGGGCATTTTGTAAGGAAGTGACTTCTTCTTCAATCAGGCTGGCTTCAATGGCAGGACTATACAGTTCCTGAAATTTGTCTTCCGGATTATCCTCGTCATCTTCGGCCACAAGGGGCAGGTCCGCCTGTCGCAGGTTATACAGGCGATTTCGTAAAACCCGAAACAGGTAAAATTTGATGGTATGCAGGCTTTTCAAATTTTCCCGTCGCTTCCACAATTCCACATATACGTCCTGAATGGCATCTTCTACCAGTTCGGGATCATTACTAATGCGTTTTCCGTAGGAAAGCAGCATGGTAAAATGGTCGCGGTAAATTTGCTCAAACGCCTGGATGTCGCCTTGCTTGAAGGCGATCCAAAGTTCCGTATCGTCCGTGTATGTCAGGCTTTTCGTCAAGGGCTACTCGTTCTAACCTTCGAATATACGGCCTAAACTACGCGAACAAAAATCTATTCGGTGGTAAGAAGTCTTTAACTATACGTTACTGCCCGAAATGGTATAACTTTTTCTGTTGTGCTGCCTAACCAACCTTTTAAAGCAATGCCCTGGACGCACACGAATTATCCGGATTCCCTGAAAAACTTCATGGCTCCGGTTCGAAAAAAAGCCATTGCGATTGCAAACGCCCTTCTGGCCGATGGCCGACCGGAAGACTCCGCAATCGCGATTGCCACCGAAAAAGCCAAAGAATGGGCCGAAAACCGTGGCATGAAAGTTCGCAAAACCCGAACTACCTGATAACAAAACCCCACCCCCGAAGCCTCCTCCGGGTGGGGTTTTGTTTTAATACGGAATAAATCGCTGGGTAACTCGCAAAACGGGTTTGAGTGTTTGCAGGTACGCATACATGGCTCCCAGGTCTTTCTCCGCCATACCGCCATACATGGTCCAAGGCATGATCGTCTGAAAGTCGCCGTGTTTCAGCGAACGAAGTTCGTAGGTAGAATCGGCAAAAGACTTAAAGCGGGCAATGAAGTCCTGACGGGTCCAGCGGCCCAAACCCGTTTCCGGATCGGGCGTCAGGTTGGCTGATACCAGTACCCCAACGTCAGAAGCAAACTCCCGCCCTCCGGCAAAGGCCTCTGTTTCAATAACTTGTCCATTCTCTTCCCGGGTGTGGCATTCTTTACAGCCCGCGGCGTTCACCAGGTAAGCTCCATAGGCTACTTCGTCCGACTCGCTGGGTCGTTGCTGTGGCGTCGCTGGTTCAGGAATGGTATTCAGAATAAAGTTAAACGGAAAGTCAGCTTTACTTTCGGGTACCGCATTTTCCTGGGCAGGGATACTCCGCAGGTAAGCGATGATGTCGTACACGTCTTCGGGGTCCATGCGGCCATAATAGCTATAGGGCATGACCGGAAACAAGGCGTGTCCATCTTTGCTAACCCCCGTCGTAATGGCCCGAAAGATTTCGCCATCGGTCCAGTTTTTCAAGGCAGTCGGGGTAATGTTGCTCGCATAAAATGTTCCGGGGAAACCTTCGTCCTCGCCAAACACGGCCCCGCCTTTGCCCAGCGTACCTTCGACCATCGGTCCCGAAAATTTGCGAAAATCGCGGGTACTGTGACAGTCCATGCAAACGGACACGTGATTGGCCAGGTATTCACCCCGGCGGACCCGCTCGGGACTGACTGTCACTTTTAACTGTGGCGGGGGTCCTACATCAGGCAGAGCCATTTTCAGGTAGGTAAGGCCCCCACCTATGGCTATGACGATTCCCAATGCCGTGTAGGCAAGGATTTTTCCAACTGGTTTCATTGACTTTGGCGGTAAGGATAAGTTCTTTATACCGTTGACGGAGAGGGCAAGAGTCAACGGAAGTGCGTGAAGAACAAACCTATGAAAAAATCCTGAAAGCGAAGCCCGGCATCGTTCACACTAAAGCCTTTTTACTCACCGTTTATAGCTTTGACTCCGTAGTTACGAGCCTTCTTTATGATCCGTATGAAATCTTTTTTGATTGGTAGTTTAGTACTTATTTCTTCGGCCCTGCACGCTCAGGACGCCAAAAGCTTACTCGATGATGGCCTGAAGAAAGCCCAGGCTGGTCAGGTCCGCGAAGCCCTTACGTCGTTCGATCAATCCATTGCCCTTAAAGATGACTATCCCGTACGCCAGAGCCGGGGAATGGCCTACTCACTCTTACGGCGGTACGAGGATGCGGTTACGGATTTTACCAAAGCGATTACCTTTAAACCGGATGCGAAAAAATCCATGGTGAGTCGGGGAATTGCCCGTAAGAAATTAGCCGATTATCGCGGAGCCCTGAGCGATTTCTCGGCCGCCCTGAAAGTCGATAGCAAACTTGCCGAGGCTTACTATAACCGAGCTTTGGTCTATGAATTACTGGGCGAAACGGAGAAAGCCTGTAGCGATTACAAAGCAGCCTTTGCCCAGGGGATGAAACCCGCCGAGCTGAAAGTGGAAACCTGTAATAATCCGTTACCTACGCCGGCGAACCGGAAGCCTTTGTTACAACTGGCGGGTACGGCGACGGATGCCAAATACGGTACGACCAAAGCTACACCCATTAAAGTCGGAACGAGTCCGGCTGGCGAATACGAAAACCTGACGACGTACCTGGATTTACTCCGCGACGGCCAGAATAAACCCGTGGAGTATAAGAAGACGGGTTCGTTACCCTATGCCTCCAGTAACGCTCCCAACGGAAAAGGCACCATCGATGTCGTGGAGATTAACTACCGGGATACGAAAAATGTAGCCAAGAAAACGACCCTGTATTTGACCATCTTCGATTTTGAAGCTCCCAAAGCTCCCCTGGGTCTGAAAAGTGTAGTAGCCGTGGCTAGCAAATAAGTAGTATTTCTTGTAGACACACGAACGGCTCGCTTCAGAAAGCGAGCGTTCGTGTGTCTACGCCATTGTTGGGAATTGGCATACCATCATCAGAACCCGGCTATGGCTATACGCTCAAGAATCTTAATATAGTGATTACATGGAATAGGTTATTCCTTCGGATGGATCGTTTAGCTTTGGCTCCCGTGATAAGATCTTTGCCTTTCTAATCAAACGATTATGTGTGTATCCTTCGTAATCATCCCCAACGCACTTCCCCTTTTTTTACTGTTCCTTTCGCTGGTTGATGTTTAGCATAGCCTTACCAGCTACGACCAGACGCTTCACAGATTCCACCGTTTGAATCCAGTGGGTGGATTTACTTTCTTCTTGTCTACTTTTTTTATAGCAAGTTCAGGTACACGACACCTTTCCTTATGCTTGCCCACTACTTCAACCCCAAAACCGAACAGGGCGTTCTTCGCCTGTCCATCGTTGTTACGATTGTGTTGGGCGGTTTCGGTATAGCTTTTGGACTGCTGGCCAGTTCATCGGCCATTATCTTCGATGGCATTTATGATCTGACCGATGCCGGGATGACCTTCCTTGCTCTGCTAGTTTCCAAACTAATAGCGGCCTCTTCGACAGGTAATACCGTCAGGAGCAAACTAACCGAGCGTTTTACGATGGGATTCTGGCATCTGGAGCCCATTGTTTTAGGATTCAATGGCACCTTGCTACTGGGCTCTGCTCTGTACGCTTTGGTGAATGCGGTGGATAGCTTTCTGGATGGCGGTCGAAGGCTGGAACTTAATTACGCTATCATCTTCACGCTGATTTCGCTGGTGTGCACGCTAAGTATGGCTCTTTTCGCCAGCAAAGCCAATCAGTTCATCCGCTCTGAACTTTTGGCCCTGGATGCCAAATCCTGGTTTATTTCCACCGCCCTCAGCATTGCCTGGTTAGTAGCGTTTACGTTTGGTATGATCATTGAGGGTACGTATCTGGACTGGATGGTTCCTTACATTGACCCGGCTGTTCTGGCCATTGTTTGTCTCGTCGTTATTCCGCTTCCAATCAGTAATATCCGACAGGCAGTAGCTGATATTCTTCTGGTAACCCCCGCAGACCTGAAAAAACACGTGGATGAAGTGGCCCAGAAAGTAGTCGAACGCTATGGCTTCATCGCATACCGAGCCTACGTAGCCCGGGTAGGTCGGGGTCGTCAGATCGAGCTTTACTTCATCGTTCCCATGAGCTGGCCCGCCAAACGCCTGGAAGAATGGGACGAACTCCGGGATCAGATCAGCGAAGCCATTGGTGAGGATACCCCCGACCGCTGGCTCACGATCGTCTTTACGACTGATCTGGAGTGGGCGGAATAAAGCTGATTATGTTTGTTGGTGACGCTTTACTAAACATCAACAACGGCGGGGAGTATTAACGAAATGAGCCGCATTTGTCAAAAAGGCCAATACGGGCTCATTTCGTTAACGTATTTTACTAAATCTCTTCTGTTACACTTTTCACACCCAGTTCCGTGAAAAACGTTTTCCAGTACTGCGTGATATTCGGATTGTTGATTTTGGATGAAGTCGTCGGTTCGAAGGGTAATACCATGTGAACCGCCACACCCGTCAAATTCGGATACTGACTTTTCAAGCCCAGAGCGTCGGCCTTGGCCCATTCGTCAGCCTGAGCAGTTGTCTTGGGAGGAGTATGATGAAAATCCCGACGACTTTTCTGGGGCATGCTTTCCACCATGTCCGAAAAGTAATACACTTCCACCGGCTCTCCCTTGGACGCGACGGTCCCAATGGCCTGCAAGCTTGCCTGAATATCCGTTTGTTTGTTACTGCGGCTTTCGTTAGGCGTAGCCAGTTGTGAAAGAATTTGCTTGGTAAAGTTGAGCCGCTCTTTCTGTAAGGAAAAATCGTAGTTGGTCTGGGCCGCCTCTACATCGGTCTGACTCATTCCTTCAGTAGTTTCCAGGACCGTGCGGCTGGTAAGCTCCAGGGCTTTCCCTTTAGCGGTATTTTCGTGCATCAGCCATACTTCAATTTTATCACCTATTCCGTTAATATCCTTCTGTACCAAATCCGTCAGCACTTTCGTGTATTTCTTTTCCACGTAAGCGGCATCCTCATTCACACTCAGGGATTTATCCAGAAAAACGAGGGTGTTTTTTGATTTTGAGGACGAAGTAGTTTCGCTCGCTCCGGTTTCCTGTTGGGTATTTTGTTCGGAATTATCGCCCCCGCAAGCCATCAACAGGCCCAGCAGAGCGAAGGTAAGCCAATAGATTTTCATGAATGAATCAATGTTTCGGCGAAGGGTTTCCTCCGCATGCTTCTTGAGGTATGTACGAAAAACCGGCGTCTTTGGCCCGTTACCTCAGCAGTACCGTAATTAATGCGATGGCTGCGGGCAGAGCCTGTACCAGCAGGATCGACCGCGAGGCCGTCCAGCCACCGTAGACCCCGGCTACGACTACACAGCTTAAAAAAAATAGAGCCACATTCCGCGACCATTCACTATCGCCAATGAGTAGTGACCAGATGAGCCCCGCCGCCAGAAAACCGTTGTACAGCCCCTGATTGGCGGCTAAACCTTTGGTAGGCTCAAATAATTCGGGGGGTAAGGACTTGAAAGTAGCTTTACCACGCGTGGTCCACGCAAACATTTCCATCCATAAAATATAGACGTGTTCCAGAGCAACGACGGCGACAAGAATCTGGCTGAGAAGGTACATTTGGCTGGGGATTATGGGTTCGTGTCAAAGGTAAACTTTTTCGGCATTTCATCATTTTTTCGACTTCAGGCAACCCTCCCCTACGGCTTTGCATATATCCCTTTGAAAACCTGTTCGTCGTGGAATTACTCGAAGCCTTACGTAAACAAAATCCTTTTGCCCAGAAACGGGTCTACGATCAGTACGTAGGACGGATGTTTCGCGTATGCCGCCGCTATGTACGCAACGACGAAGAAGCCCGCGACTTGCTGATGACCGGTTTTGTCAAGTTTTTTCAGCGAATCCAAACCATTGAATGGCGGGAAGAACAGGCTCTGGAGCCGTATCTGCGGAAACTCATGATCAATGAATGTTTGCAACATTTACGGCGGCAGAAGATCTCGTACGTGACTATCGATGAGCTTGCGGAACATCAACAGCCTTTCCAGCCACCGGATGAGAACTGGAGCAGTGAAGAGGTATATCGCCTGATCTTGGAACTTCCCGACGGCTATCGCACTGTTTTCAATCTTTACGCCATCGAAGGGTATAGCCACCGGGAAATCGCAGAGCAGCTTCAAATCAGTGAAAATACGTCGAAAAGCCAGCTTCATAAAGCCCGGCAGTGGTTACAGGAACAACTCCGAAAACGCGGATACGATTATGGAAAATCCCATGGATGACTGGTTTCGAAACCAGCTGGAGGATGTACCGGAAACGGTACCCTTTTCAACGGAATCACTCTGGAAAGACATTCAGACTGCACAAAAGGCAAGACCCCGCCCCTACTATCGCTGGGTTGCGGCCGCGTGCGTTGCCGTGTTGTTGCTGGGAGGGCTCGGTTGGTTTTTGACTCAACCCGATCCCGTTGCCTCTACGCCTGAGCTGGCCCAGCGTTCGACTCCTCGTACCACCGCACCCGCCAAACCTGCGACGCCAACTCCCAAACGAGTCCTTCTGGTGCCGGTGCCGTCCACTCCAGTCAAAAGTCGTTTGGCAACGGTTACAAAAAAACCGGCTCCGCAAGTGACTGTACCCCGTGATTCAGCCGTGGATGTTCTCAGCGTTACACCAACGGAAATCATTGCGGTAGAAACCCCGGTCCTTCCGCTGCCTTCATCCGTGGCCACTCGCCCCGTCAAACGGTTCCGGGTCTTGCACGCCAATGATGTACAGGCTCAGCAGGACGCTCAACCTAAACTGTACCGCTCCGAAGGCTTTGTCCGGCTGGGACCACCCGCCGCCGATTCAGCTCCGGTTCGTATCCCTCACCTTTCTACGCATTCTCAACCCTAAACTTCTCTTTCGTATGCTACGTACCTTTTTACTAGGCTTGCTGATTCTGGGCGAGCTGGGATCGCTATGGGCTCAGTCCATTGATCAGACGTATAAAAGTCACATTACCCTTCGGCTCACTAACGGCCAGTCAGTACAGATGGAATTTAATCAGTTTTCGGACCTGCTGGCTCATCGAAATCTGGATTCCGTACTCCATCTGTTTGTAACGGATTACCGGAAAGTGCGGGATACTTCCGAGGCGTTGACGGCTCATACCATTCGTTTCCGCTTCGACGAAAACCGGCGACAACTTGATGTACGCTCCTACCCGCAAACGCAGCAGGCCTACCATTTCTCCGGTACGGAAGAACCCGCCCTACTCAAAACCCAAAGTGATACGCTTGAGCTACCCGCCTGGCAAGCTCCTGCTGCTGTAGGCTGGGGTTCGGGTTCGCCCCAATTCTGGGTACGATTCGTACTTAATGACCTGTCGTTTATTGAAACGCAACTGAAAAAAGGTGGTTTCAATCCTTTATTGGAAGAAGCCATTCAATCGGTGTATCAGTACAAAAATCATCATCTGACCTCGTCTAAGGTAACGTTCGATTTGGTACAGGAGGGTAAGAAAGCGACGTTCAGTCAACTGAATTTCGTTCGGGCGGCCTTTATCTCTTTTCAGCCCCGGGCTGAAGTAGGTCTCATTCGGCATCGCCTCGTACCTGCTCTGGCAGCTGATGTGATGTGGGTACCCGACTCGTACCGGGGTATGGGCTTCTCGATAGGTTTGCAATCGCACTTCTTTTTTCGGGGTACGCCGGAAACGGGTTTTCATACCGATCGCAATGATTTCCTGAATCTGGGCGTCCACTTCTATAGCCGCCGTCCCAACGGTCAGAAAGCGGAGTTCAGTAAACTCCTGACGCACCTGAGCGTGGGCGTTCCGATCCGGCGAACGGGTGGGTATTTTCCCAAAAATACGGTCCGACTGAGCGGGACGGTTTTTAGTCGCGGATTCATTAAACTTGAACCCGAACTCTACATGTCGGGGTTTTTCAGAAACGTGTATCCGGGGGTACGCCTTCGTCTGGGATTATAGATTTTCCCGGGGTTTAGCAACAGATCGTCCCTGATTTCCGTATGTATTGCTGTACAGATGCCGGGCGGCTAAAACAATCAGGCTAATTGCTTGTTTATAAGATAATTACGCATCGCCCCCCGATTGAAGCGTCGCTCCGGACTCTTCCAGCCCTACGAGCAGGCTGGCTTGAAAGTTTTCAGCAGATCCAAAAGAATTCCATTTCTAGTTCCAACTATTTGGCTTTAAGCTGTGTCTGTAGTGTAATTTTGCCTGTACCACCGCTAAATGAACCAGAACCTTATCGCTGATTTATAATGAGCCAACCCATCAAAAAAGCAGATATCATCTTCGACTGTGAACGGATGAAGCATGCTCATACGGGTCTTTATCACTTCTGTTTACAACTGGGTAATGCGTTACTTTTGAATCGAAAAAGTATGCAACACCGGTTGGGATTTTACCTACCTTCTTCGGAAAGCGATTTATTTGGCGATAATCCGTTTAACAAACGGCAACATTCGCTGCATAAATATGCCATGCCCTTTGCCAATCAGTACAAAGTCTGGCATGGTACCTACCAGGACTCCAATTATTTTCCCTTACGGAGTTCGGCGAAGAAAGTACTGACGATTCACGATCTGAACTTTTTACACGAGAATAAACCCCCGGAAAAAGTTAAAAAGTACACGCAGAAATTACAGGATAAAATCGATCGGGCGGATCGCATTGTGACCATCTCCAATTACGTAAAAAATGAGATTGAGTCTACGATGCACATGGGTGGGAAGGAAGTACAGGTCGTTTACAACGGCTGTAACATCAACGAACACATCAACCCGATTAAACCACAGTTTTCAACGGATAATCCCTTTTTGTTCAGTATTGGTACGGTAGCTCCCAAGAAGAATTTTCACGTTTTGCCCGCCATGCTGCTTCAGAACGATCTGGATCTGATCATTGCCGGCACGACTACGCATAAAGAGTATTATCAGAAAGTACTTAACGAATCCAAACGGCTGGGCGTACAGAACCGCGTTCACCTGACGGGACCGATTACTGAAGCCGAAAAATACTGGTTACTGAAAAACTGTGACCTGTTCTGCTTCCCCTCGCTGGCGGAAGGTTTTGGATTACCCGTTATTGAAGCCATGCATTTTGGCAAGAACGTAGTCCTCTCCGATGCTACTTCCCTACCCGAAATTGGTGGACCTTACGCTCATTATTTCAACGGCTTTGATCCCGAACAAGTGAGTGATCTAACCACCCAGATTCTGGAACAAATCGATACCAAGTCCGAAAGTGAACTCATCAAGGAATGGTCTCAGCAGTTTAACTGGAGGAATACGGCCAACGAATACTGGCGGATCTACGAAGAACTACTGAATGAATAAACGATACTAAAAAAGGCCACCCGATGGGGTGGCCTTTTTCGTGACTATGCTTAAGGATTCGCTTTAGCCGGAGCATTTTTCAGCGAATTAATCCAGGCTGCGATTTTTAACGCATCCCCTTTCGGTACCTGCGGCATGGGAGGCATTTCCGTCGCGTAACCCGGCCAGTTTTGCGGCTTAGGATTATAGATCAGATCCACAATTTTCTCGTTGGAGTAATTGCGTTTGGCCACGTCCCGGTACGCCGGTCCTACCTGACGCTTGTCGGCGTTGTGACAGGCCAGACAGGTATATTTCGAAAGTAGCGGCTTCACTTCTTCGTACGAAGGCACTTTCGCAACGGCAGTTTTGCCGTTTTTAGCTACGGTTTCTTTCGTTGTTGTGGGCTTCTTCACCGTACTCGCTACTGCCGAAGTTTTCGTACTGGCTTCCGAAAGACTCAGTTTTTCACCCGCCGGAATATTATTCAGCGTATAGTAGGCATTGGGGTGTACCAGACTAAACTTGGTACTTTTTTCCCGAATGCCATCCAGCGTCAACTGGTGGATGTAGTACTGACGCAGGTTATCCACGATGATACGGGCCTTGAGACCATCACTGGATACTTTCACGCCTTTCACCGCATTTTCCACTTCATTGATCGTGGGGCTACCATAGGTGGAGTGGTACTTGTAGATAAAGCTCTTCACCTTGTAGCTAGCCAGATCTTCAGCACTGGCTGCATCGATCGGCTGCGTAAACTCCACTTCAAAGCCATCCGGCATGGCACGTACCGCCTTCATTTCGAAGGGCGTTTTACCGGTCCAGACCAGTCGTTGCAAGCCTTCGTTGGCTTCGCCAGCAGAACCCCAGCCCCGATTGGTTTCACCCACGAACAGCGAATGATCTTTACCAAAAGCCATCCGCAGTACGCCTGACTGGAAGCCGGAACGGAAGTCGAAAGCCGCCCCCTGGTATTCACCATTTACTTGTTCCATGAACACCCGCATGATTTTCGACTGTCCCTGATCACCGATCAGCATTTGTCCGGCGAAAGGTCCGAATGCTCCCTGCGTATCATCACTGATGATCTCCGAGTTCGAAATGCCCAGTACGCCATGGGGTAACCATACGGCGGGCAACTGAATTTCGGGGAACTTCTTTTTGGCTTCAAACAACAACAGCGGGTTCTTCTCCGAAGCATCGTTTTCGGGTTTGATGGCCCGGCCATTGTTGTCGCGGCGACGGCGTTCGTCGTACGTTTTGTAGAATTCTTCCTGCGAAAGTTTCACGGGTGAGTTCGGCAGCGACGTCCAGCGTAAACCTGCCGGATGCCCTACGAACGCTCCTTTTTTCACGTGCCATACACCCCCTGAACCCATCCAGTCACCCTGGTTGTCGGTATAGAACAGATCGCCGTTGATCATACCCAATCCGCACGGCGAACGCATCCCGGTTGCCCAGGGCTCCATTTTTCCGTCGGGAGAAATTTTCATGATCCAGCCGCGGTAGGGTACTTTACTTTCCCCCCGCCACCATTCTTCGTCCCCGAAGGCCACGTTGGCACTTACGAAGAAGCTGCCATCGGGAGCCACTTTCGGCCCGAAGCTGTACTCGTGGTAGTGACCAGAAATCGGCCAGGCGTATACCGTCTGGTACTTGTCGGCTTTTCCGTCCCCGTTGGTATCGGTCAGTCGGGTCAGTTCACCGCGTTGAGCACAGTAGAACGAATCGTCCTTGTAAACCAAACCCAGGATTTCGTGCAGACCGCTGGCAAACTTGCGGAAGAAGGGTCGCGGGCTGCTGGGGTTTTCAATCACCCATACGTCTCCCCGACGCGTGGATACTGCCACATCGCCGTTGGGCATACTGGTTACGCCACCAATTTCGAGCACAATGCCTTCGGGCGTACTTACTTTAACAATTTTGTAGAGATCGCTTTCGGCCGGAGAACTGTCCTGAGCCAGGGCCGCCGTAGTCAGGCCCAGTCCGAGAAGCGTCGTATGAAGAATCCGTTTCATGCGTATATGCTTGTAAAGTAGCTGCTTCGCTTAAAGTCAGCTACGGATCTTATTAAAACAGAATTTCGTATTTGATCGCGTTGGTACTCACCGGCATCAGCAGCTCCTGACGATTGCCGGATTTGCGTAAGGTTGCACCCGTCACGCGGACGTAATACGACTTGCCGTCGATGGCATACAGACCGGGCTGTACCTCTACGATGTCGCTACCCGTGGCTACGAGGTGGTACAGATTAGCCGTCGGATTTTTCACTGTGATTTCGCGAACGAGGTATTTATTACCTTCGGCCGGACGGATTTTATCCGATACTTCGCTACCGAAATAGGTGTAGTTGAAGGTCGGCAGACCCGCTTCATCCACGTCATAACCCAAGGGCTTGTACGTGCCGCCTTCTTCGGGCAGATTCTCCGTCCAGGCTTTGGAAGAAGAACTTAACACGGCAAAATCAGGAAAATCATTGAAAGAAGCCAGTACGCCACGGGGCCGTGAGGAACCATCCCCCCGGTCGTGCCACATGGGTGTAGCATCCAGGAAATCGCCTTTCCAGGCTTGTACCAACGCTCCGTTGTCGAGATCAAAGGTGTAATGCAGACCATCGGCAGAACCCACCTGTACGGCGTGTACAATCCGCTTGCGTTTGCCATCGGGGTAAATGTCCATGAAGCTACGGGTAATCGTATTTTCACGAGCATCAATCAAAATGGGGTCCGTCGATGGATTGGTCAGCAGGGAAGCAGGAGCCGTCAGGCTCGTATGCCGCACACCGGGACCCTCCACTTCGAGGGCTAAGCCGGGGCGTACCCATTCGTCGCGTTTGACGTAGGCAATTTCTACGTTCGCCGTACCGGCGGGCAGTTTAATCGTCCCGGCATTGTACTGACCGGGTTGCAGAAATCCTTCTTTCACAACAACCTGATTGTTGACTTTCAAACGAGCCGTACCACCCGCTGAAAGGAAGAATCGGTATTCACCCGCCGTAGGAACCGTAAGCTTACCCGTGTACAGCAGGCCAAAGTTGTTCGTCTGGTTAGTGACGTCCCAATTCACTTCCGAAGGCGTACCCGTACTGGTCGATTTCAGTTTGGAGAAATCGGGAATCTGGGCGAAAGAATCGTTATTGGAAGGCTCGTAGGCTTTGAACTGCGTACCTGTCAACTGAATTTTTTCGTCACCGTAGCTGCGGTAACGGAGATTACGGAAGGCAATCGCCCCGTGATCCCCTTGAATCATGATGGGTCCTTTGGCGGCTTCTTCTTCCGAGATCGGGCCACCCGTCGGTCCGGAAAGTTCTACGTTTTCCTGAATGGTAATGCCGTTCAGCGAAATTTTCAACACCTTGGCGTTGGCAATTTTCTTACCGGAAGCGTCAAAACGAGGAGCCTGGAATGAGATTTCCATGTGTTGCCACAGACCAGGAGCCTTACCGGCATTGATCCGGGGAGCGTGTCCTTCGTACATACGGCCCGAAGGCAGTTCCCGGCGTTTGTAAATTCCGCCCACGTCGCTGTCTGAAGGAGCTTTCACGCCCCAGCTGTCGAGCAATTGAATTTCGTACCGACCCTGCAGGTAGAATCCGGAGTTCGAATGCGAAGCCATCATGAAGTCAAACTCCAGATCAGCATCCCCGTGTTCGAACGTAGTCAGCAGATTCGCCCGGTTGTTGGCATCGGGCTGGTTGACCAGCACGCCCGAACCGGCTTTGGTGGTAAGTACTTCTTTTTGCTGCAAATCGGCCGCTACCTCACCGACAATTTTCCAATTGCCGGCTTTCGTAGGACGAAACGCACTCATATCGGTCAGTGAAAGGGTCTGGGGAACCGTACCAAACTGAGCGAAAGCCGCCGCGTTTAGTCCGGCCACAAGCCACCCGGCAGCCCACAGCCGAAGAAGAGGTCTTTTCATAGTACTGTTGAAATGTTGGTTAGCAATGAACTTGCAAATCAAAGCAGTGAAGCCCACATTCCAACTATACTGATACCCACTTAACAATAAATAATCGAATCTAACCTACTTTAATTAAAATACGACTGGTTTCCGCTAAAGCTGTACAAGTTAAAATTTCGCCTTGGGCCAGCTCCCGTTCGGTCAGTACGTCATTGATGGTCATTTTCACCCGGCCTTCCAGACACTGAGCCACGCAGGTACTACAACGCCCACCCCGGCAACTATACGGTAACGAAATGCCCGATTTGAGAGCCGCCGTCAGCAGGTACGTTCCAGCCGGAACTTCGAGCGTATACCGTTGGTTCCGGTACTCGATTTCAACCTGACTTGCCAAGCCAAAGCCTTCGGGAATAGCGGGTGTTTGCGGGGGAATGACAAAGTTTTCCTTACGAATCGATTCGGCTGGGAAACCCAGAAATAGCAGTACAATCCGGACGAGTCGCATGAAATCTTCCGGGCCACAGAGGTAGAAAGCAGGCTGATTACGTGTGGGATCCAGATGCCGGGCCAGCAACTTTTCAAAAAGGGTATTGTTGAGGCGGCGGGCCCGTTCATCCGCGGGCGGATTGCTATACAGATACTCGATGGTCAGTCGCTCCGGAAATTGCTGCGTGAGGGCATCCAGCTCGTCTTTGAAAATCGTACTACTTCGACTGGTATTACTATAAAAAAGTACGATCCGACGCTGCGGCTGCTGATACAAAGCCGCTTTGATCAGCGAATAAATGGGCGTGATGCCGCTACCTGCCGCTACAAGGAACAGATCCGTATCCGCCTGCGAATCCAGTGTAAACCGGCCAGCGGGCGGCAGGCTTCGTAGCGTATCGCCCACTTGCAGGTTCTGTAAAAGCCAGCGGGACACTTCACCATTAACGACCCGCTTGATTGTCAGACTGAAGCTTGTATCTACTTCCGGCGTGGAGCTGATGGAATACGAACGCCGTAGCTCGTGTCCCTCGTGCTGCAAGAGTAGCGTCAAAAACTGGCCCGCCTGATACGGTACTGGCAAGCCATCGACCGGCTTGAGCACATACGTTTTGCAATCAGCCGTTTCGGGGCGTATGGCCGTTACTTTCCATTCAATCCATTCAACCTTTGAATCCATTGTTTATCTTACGTTAATTTCTGGGCAAAACCCAACCTATCGGGCAAACGCTGTGTCTTAAAGGCGATTAGATATTTCAAGACAGTTGAGTCCGCTTTTCCAGCGATTGATCTGATTTTTACAGCAATTCATTCGCTAGCTTTTTATCATTTTTTTAACATCAGCCAATTTTGTTCCAGACTATGGGTTTCAGAAGCGTCCGTTTACCAGATTGTACTAAAAAATTTTAAGACTCGTGGGGGTAAATCGCTTTCTGACTGTCCTACTGACGATGTTCAGCTTATACACGGTCTTTAACTTCAGGTAAAACAATCCACCCCATGAAAAGGATAAAAAACGGTTCGCTTGAGAAGACACCCCACCAACGTATAACTATCTGTTCCATAGCGGTACTCCAGCACCTTCATGAAACCGTACCTCCTTTATACTTCTGTTATTTTCCAGACCTGGCAGATTAACTGTTACATGCCCCGGTCTGTTTGGATGATGAGGTGCTTCTAACCCTCCTTTTCTGTCAATCGTTTCCTACGGATTCATCCAATTTTTACAGAGCGTTTCTAACCGGCTGTTCATCACCAGGTCTTTAGTAAACGTCCTGCTCCCAACGCGTTCATTACCCCAAGAACTCTATCCATTACCGATCCCGTTGTCCACACCTGCCATGTATCATTTCCCTAAACTTCCTTTTTCCTGGATACTACTCTGCTCATTGAGTGTACTGCTGAGTTTTACGCTGGCAGGTCAGTCTCCCACGCACGAGGTTTCCGGTCAGATTACTGATCAGAAAACGGGCCTGGGTATTCCCTTTGCTTCGGTGGGTGTACTGGGAAAACCCAACGGCACCGTCGCCAACGAAGAAGGTCGTTATCAGCTTCGCTCCAGTCAGCCCCTTGATTCACTACTTATTTCAGCGGTGGGTTACCAGACGACCCGGGTAGCCGTCACGGGGTCTTCGCTTTCGATTTCCCTGCTCCCCATGGCGGCAACGCTGGGTGAAGTAGTCATTCGGGCGGGTGAAAACCCGGCTTTTCGGCTATTGCGGGAAGTGGCAACCCGCCGTTCACAACACGATTTTCAGCAACAGCCCGCCTATACCTATCAGGCGTACAGTCAGCTTACGGTAGGAATCAACAAGATCGATGAGCATTTTCAGCAACGAAAACCCGTTCAAACTATTCTACAGGCCTTACCTAAATCCGAACGGCAGTCGGGCAACCTTCCGGTATTTACTTCCGAAACGCTGTCGAAAATCTACGCTCGTCACCAACCGAACCTGAGCAAGGAAGAGATTCTAAAGACCAACATCAACAGCGTCGGAATTACGGACGACAGCTTTATTGCTCTCTTCACCGGAGCGGGTTTTAATACCCTCAACTTTTACGAAAATCAGGTCAGCCTGTTTCGGAAAGAATTCATGTCGCCCCTCTCCTCTCACGGACGGCAGGCCTATACTTACTTTCTGGCCGATACCACACAACTGGAAGGCCGCTCCTGCTACGTCGTTGAATTCGACCCCAAGCGTAAACACGACCTGGTTTTTGAAGGTCGCCTGTTTGTGGACACCCTCACGTATGCCCTGGCGGGCATTGAGGCTCGTCTGGGGCCCGAAGCAACTATTAATTACATCGAAGGAATGGACCTTTCCATTACGTATGAACCCACTTCAACGGGTGTCTGGGTGCCAACGCTCACGCAGGTAACGGTTCAGGCAGGTGAGGTAGTCAAACACACGTTCGGAGCGATGGTCGCCTACGCCATGGCGTTAACTGATTTCAGCGTGGAAGAGCCCCGTAGCATTCGATTTTTCGATACGGAAGTAGAACTGGCCACCGATCGGCAGCAGGATAGCGAAGCCTTCTGGCAACAGCACCGGGAGCGAATTCCTTTCAGTGAACTGGAGAAAAATCGCCAGCTCGTGGATACCATTCGGAATGTTCCCCTGATTAAGGCCGCCACGCAGGCCGGTGAATTTGTGTACAAGGGAGGTTATGTGCCCATAGCCAAAGGTCTGGAACTGGGTTCCGTATTTTCAACCTGGGCCTACAACCGCCTGGAAGGTCACCGGCTTCGGCTCGGCTTGCAGACGAATGCCCGCTTTAGTAAAACCTGGCAATTTCTGGGCTACATGGCCTATGGCTCCCACGATAAAGTCTGGAAACGAGGTGGAGAAATCCGGTTTATTCCCAGGCGTTCGCCGCTGACCCTTTTTACCCTCCGGCATACGTACGATCTGGAACGACTGGGGCTTCGCCTGGAGCAACTCGCAGATGACCCCATGTTGAGAATTATCAACCGATTCGGCCATTTCAAAAAAGCGTATTACCTGCGAGAAAACGTCCTGACCGCCCAGCAGGATTTAGGACCCAATTTCACGCAGACAGTGGGCGTTCGTCAGCAATGCATGGATTTCCGCTTTCCCATCTTTGTCCCGCTGACCGATCAGTCGATAGCCAGACTAGGCAAACTCTGGAGTCGGGAAGTTTTTCTGGAAACGCGTTACGCACCAGGTCGTCTGCCCAACCGACGGGTGACCAGCCGACGCGTCCGGCAGCGTCCGACGGAAACGGCTCCTGTTGTTACGCTTCGCTATCAGTATGGTACGTTGTATCAGCCCAAAGGATTGGCTACGCCCTATGAGGCTACGTCTTACCAAAAATGGCAGTTGCAACTTGATCATGCCATTCGCTGGGGCATTTGGGGACGAAGCCATTACACCCTGCAAGCGGGCTATACCCCTTCAACGTTACCCTATCCTTTGCTGGAAGTGCATCAGGGCAATTCTACGCCCTTTTACAATCGTAATGCTTTCAATCTTATGAACTACGCCGAATTTGTGAGTGATCGGTACGTGTCGCTGGCCGTGGAGCATAAATTTGAAGGACTGTTTACGAATCGCATTCCCGTCGTTCGTGACTGGGGCTTACGAAATTTTATCACCGCAAAAATCCTCTACGGTCAGCTTAGCACTGCCAACCAGCGACTCTTACTGGACCTGGAACGAAAGCCGGTTATTCATACCCTCCAAACCTTGCCCTACGTAGAAGTAGGGTATGGTTTCTCGAACGTATTTCGGGTAGCCCGCATCGAAGCGATGCACCGCCTAACCTATCGAGATAACCCACGTATTCAGCGTTTTGGGGTAAAAGTCTCGTTTCAGTTGAGTTTATAGCCCGTCTATTTCCCTTTCAACGATTTTCTGCTTTCGTCATAACGGAACATTTGACGTTGTGTAAGAGCCTGAGCCGCTATTCCACTGTTTAACCTTTCAGCCAGACTCGCTCCGGTAGCCAGCCTGACTGAGATGTATAAGCATTCGGAAAACACCTGCTCATCCCTGACCTGGTCAGAGTCGGGTAAATAGCCTGTCGTATAGCGATGGGGTAGGCGAAAATTAGCCGGATTCAGTAAAAAATAAATGCTCCTGCTGACATAGGGTTGTCAATACCCGGTCTTAGGTTTGCTTCAGAAGATTTACAGCATACCTGTGTCAGGCTGGGGTTTCGTACGGTCCGGTAGTTCATCACGAAAATTCGTCCCTCTATCCTAAAAGTATAGGTTGGTAAAGTCACCGGTCTGACTTTTGAAGTCTCATCCTTAACGCTATGAATCCATGATTGTTATGCAGCGTCCGCTTCGGCGAAGTTTTCTCATCCTGAAAAAAACTTCGTAGCTTTGAACGATTCCAGTTCGGCCTATTCTTAACCAATCAACGATTCCTCTCACTACGAGTATGAGCTTGTAAGAACTCGGGGGTTATGCGTCCATCGCCCCTATCCGGCCTCATCCCCGGACCCATCATCTTCGGAGTACTATTCATCCAACGAATCCTTTCAACGGGATTTAACGCTTAAGCCGTGTTTCGGTTCCTGACCGAAATACGTTCAACACAACCATATCCCATGAAACCACTCATTCTGATCCGATGGGGCACGCTTTGGTGTAGCTTCATTGTCAGTTTTACGGGTTTGTGCCAGCAAACCTTCACCCTCAAAGAGGCTGTTGATTACGGGGTCAAAAACAATCGCAATGTTTCCAATACCCAACTGGATGTAGCGATCGCCCAGGCTCGTATCGGCGAAATCAAAGCCACGGGTCTACCCCAGGCCAGCGTAGCACTCGGGCTTTCGCATACCATCAAACCCCAGCCTTTCTTTATGCCACCCGGTATGAGTTTCATTCCCGGTGAGCCCGCTCTGCCGGGCGACGAAGAACTGGCCCTGGCGTTAGGTGGCGTTCGTTACAATTCCAATGCAGTCGCTAATCTGAACTGGCTGTTATTCAGCAGTTCGTATCTGCTAGGTCTGAAAGCCGCCAAGGTGTATACGGAATTGGCTAACAAGAACCTGACGGCCAGCAAGATTACCATTGCTGAAAACGTAACAAAAGCGTACTACTCCGTACTCGTCAACGAAGAACGGCTGAGTTTGCTGGAAGTAAACGTGCACCGGCTGGATACCCTATTGCGAGATACGCGGGCTTCGAACGTGGAAGGCCTCGTTGAAAAAATCGACGTACAACGAATTGAGGTCCAGCGAAATAACCTCGTTACGGAACAGCAGAATGTACAGCGATTACAGGATCTCGCCTACCTGCTACTCAAGTACCAAATGGGTTACCCACTGGATCAACCGATGGCCTTAAGTGAAAAGCTGGCCAAAACGGAATTCAGCGAAGCGATGATTCAGCAGGTCAAGAAACCCTTTCAATACGCGGACCGCATTGAGTATTCAACCTTGGAAACGCAACGCCAGCTACAGGTACTTGACGTCAAGAATGTCAGCCGCAGTTTATGGCCTACGCTTTCGCTGACGGGGAATTATGGCTTTTATAACGGTCGGCAAACCATTGCCCGCTTTGTTACCCGCCCCTGGCTGGACGCTGGCTCGATTGGCTTCGCCATCAACATACCGGTGTTCGATGGGTTTACGCGACGGTACAAGCTTTCCCAGTCCCGTAGTAACCTCCTCAAGATTGATAACAGCATGAAACTTCTTGAGCAGAGCATCGACTTGCAACTCAGTCAGTCGGAAGTACAGCTTCGTAACTACTGGTTTACGCTAGGGGAGCAACAAAAGAACCTCGATCTGGCTCAGGAAGTCCTGCGGGTTACGCAAATCAAGTACCGGGAGGGTGTAGGTTCCAACATTGAAGTCATCAACGCCGAAGCCAGCTTCCGGGAGTCTCAGACCAATTACTACACTGCCCTGTACAATGCTTTGGTCGCCAAAGTTGACCTGGACAAAGCCGCGGGTAAACTGTACACCGAATAACGGACTCAATTCATCTCTTTACACACGGAAACGATTCTCATGAAAGTCACATACCTACTTGCTATTTCCCTCTTCGTTGTTGCCTGTTCCCAGAAAAAAGAAGGGCTGGAAGGCAAAAGAGCCGAACTGGCTGAATTAAAGAAACAACAGGCCGAGCTAACGGGCCAGATTAAAACGCTGGAGGGTGAAATTGCCAAGCTTGACCCCAAAAAAGCGGAAGAAACCAAAGTGAAGGCCGTCTCGGTAACGCCGCTGCAACCCAGTACCTTCGAACACTTGATTGAGGTGCAGGGTACGGTGGATGCGAAGAACAACGTGCAGGTAAGTCCCCAGGCTTCGGGTGTTATCAAGGCCATTTACGTCAAGGAAGGCGATGCGGTGGGCGTGGGTACCCCGCTGGCTAAAATTGACGATGCCATTCTGCGGGAATCCGTGGAGGAAACCAAGAATCAGCTTTCCCTGGCCAGTACCCTGTACGAAAAACAGAAACGCCTCTGGGATCAGCAGATCGGTACGGAGATTCAGTATCTCCAGGCTAAAAACAACAAGGAAGCTCTGGAAAAACGGATTGCGACGCTGCAGGTACAACTCAATCAGTCGAAGGTTACTTCTCCCATCGCTGGTACGGTCGATCAGGTCGATGGCAAAGTGGGCATGATGGCGACACCGGGGGTAAGCATCCTTCGCGTGGTCAATTTGAGCAGTCTGAAAGTAATGGCGAAAGTGGCCGATACCTACGCCGCCAACATTCGCCGGGGCGACGCCGTGACCATCAAGCTCCCGGATTTGAACAAAGAAATGAAAGCGAAACTCAGCTTTGTTGCCACTACGGTAGATCCACTCTCGCGGACCTTCACCATTGAAGCGACCCTGCCTCCCAGCAAAGACCTCAAACCCAATATGTTGGCTCAGGTACTCATCAATGATGTCACGAAAACCAATGCACTGGTAATTGACCAGAACCTGATTCAGAATACGGAAAACGGTCAGATTGTGTACGTTGCCGCTACTGAAGGCAACAAGAAAGTAGCCAAAGCCCGCCCCGTGAAAACCGGCCTGAGCTACAGCGGCAAGATCGAAATTACGGAAGGCCTGCAAGCCGGTGATGCCCTCATTACGGTGGGTTACCAGGAGTTAACGGACGGACAAGCGGTTAGTTACTAACGAAACGCGGGGCCTGTCTCCGCGTTCTCTCAACCATCCAAGCAATGAAATTTGAAGAATACAAAACCCTCGGTTTTACCAACTGGTGCGTAGAAAACCGAACGACCGTATACATCTTCACGGTCATCATTACGCTGGCGGGGTTTCTGGTGTACACGAACCTGCCCAAGGAGCAGTTCCCGGACATCAAGGTCCCGCAGGTGTACATCAATACGGTCTACTTCGGTACGGCTCCGGCGGATATTGAAAACCTGATTAATAAACCCATCGAAAAGCAGTTGAAGTCGCTTTCGGGGGTGAAGTCGGTCAAGTCGAATGCCTTGAATGATGTGTCGGTCATTCTGGTGGAATTTTTGCCGGAAGTGAACTCGGAAGTCGCCCTCCAACGCGTACGCGACGCCATCGACAAATCGAAACAGGATTTACCCGCCGAACTCGATGCCGGACCGACGGCTCAAAACGTCGAGTTTTCGGAATTTCCGATTATGAACGTCAACCTGGCGGGGAATTTCCCCTTACAGAAACTCAAGGATTACGCCGAGGATTTGCAGGATGCCATGGAAGGGCTGCCCGAAATCAGCCGCGTGGATATTGTCGGAGCCTTGGAGCGGGAAATTCAGATCAATGTGGACTTGCCCCGCATGCGATCCACGGGATTAAGCTTTTATGACATTCAGCAGGCCGTTCAGGGTGAAAACATCAACATTTCGGGCGGCGAGTTGAATGTGGATAACGTGCGGCGTACGCTTCGCGTCAAAGGTGAGTTTACCGACGTAGCCCAAATGCGTGAACTGCAAATCCGTACGTCTACGGGAGCAACGGTTCGTTTGGGCGACGTAGCCGATGTACAGGACAGTTACGAAGAACGGCAGGATTTCGCCCGTCTGGACAACAAGGCAGTCGTTACGCTGAACGTCATTAAACGGGCCGGAACCAACCTGATCTCCGCCTCCGAAGGCATCGAAAAAATCATCGAAGAGTACAAGCAGGATCGTTTTCCGGCGGGTTTGAAGGTACAGATTACCGCGGATCAGTCCGAGCGAACCAAAGCCGACATTCACGATTTGATCAATACCGTCATCCTCGGTTTCATTTTCGTAGTACTGGTGCTGATGTTCTTCATGGGCGTTCGGGATGCCATTTTCGTGGGACTTTCGGTACCGCTGTCGACGCTGGTGGCTTTCGTTTGCTTCCCGCTCGTAGGTCCGCTGATTGGCTCGGCGTTTACGCTGAATACGCTCGTACTCTTTGCCTTTCTACTCGGCTTAGGAATCGTGGTGGATGATGCCATCGTAGTGATTGAAAACACCCACCGCCTCTTCAATCAGCACAAGGACTGGGACATCAAGCAGGCCGTCAAAGCCGCCGCCGGTGAAGTATTCGTGCCGGTACTTTCGGGTACCCTCACGACGATTGCTCCCTTCTTCCCGCTGCTATTCTGGCCGGGCATTGTGGGTGAATTCATGAAATTCCTGCCCATCACGCTTATCATTACGCTGTTTGCTTCGCTGTTCGTTGCCTACGTGATGAACCCCGTCTTTGCGGTAAGCTTCATGACCCGGCACGACGATGAACACGGCGAGCACGTACAGAAACAACACTGGCAGGAACTTCGCAAACCCACGTTTGCCATGCTGGCACTAGCACTGGTAGGCTATTTGATCAACCGGGGTGTGGGTAACTTTTTTGTGTTCCTGTTGCTGCTGTACTACTTCAACCATTTCATCCTGACCCCGCGAATTCTGGTTCCTTTCCAGGAAAACACGCTACCGAAACTGCAACACGGCTATCGGCGACTGGTCAGCTGGGTGATTCAGGGCTGGCGTCCCGTAGTGGCCGTTGTCGCGGCCTTCAGCTTGTTGATTGTAGCAATCGTCGCCACGGCGATTCGGCAGCCCAAAGTGGTCTTTTTCCCCAGCGGCGAGCCCGATTACATCTACATCTATAACGTGATGCCGGTGGGTACGGATGCCGTCGTAACCGATAGCGTCACGAAGGAAATCGAGCGGCGGGTCTTCAAGATTCTGGCGGATAATCAGGCTACGAAAGCCGTCAACTCCGTTATTTCTAACGTGGGTAAGAATGCGGGTGACCCTTTCAACCCCGACCGTTCGGATACGCCGCACAAATCGAAAGTGACGGTTGCCTTTGTGAAAAGTACCGATCGTGGGGATATCTCTTCGCAGGCCATTCTGGAAAAAGTACGCAACGCCATGCAGGGCATTCCGGGTACGGAAATCTCAGTGGAACGCGAGCAGAACGGACCGCAGACAGGAAAACCCATTCAGGTAGAAATTGCCGGGGATGAATTCGAGCCGCTGATGAAGATTGAAAAGGAATTTCGGCAGAAGCTCAAGGAATCGGGCATTACGGGGATCGATCAGTTGAAATCCGACCTGATTACTAACAAACCCGAAATCATCGTACAAATCGACCGGACCAAGGCCCAACGCGAAGGCATTAGCTCGCAACAAATTGCCGGAGCCATCCGTACCGCCTTGTTTGGTCTGGAAATCAGTAAGTTTCGGGATGCCAAAGATGAGTATCCGATCATGCTTCGCCTGAAGCCCGACGACCGTAGTCAGATTGAACGCTTACTGAGTCAGGACGTGGTGTACCGCGATATGAACCTGGGTGGACAACTGCGGCAGGTACCGCTGTCGTCGGTAGCCAACATCAGCTACTCCACCACATTCAGCCAGATTAACCGAAAAAACCAGGAACGCGTCATTACGCTGAGTTCGGACGTAGTTCCCGGAGCTAACGCCAACGAAATCAACGTTCAGCTCCAACAGGTCATTAACCAGATGGAATTGCCCAACGGCTATACGATGGCACTGGGCGGTGAACAGGAAGCTCAGGCCGAAACCTCCAACTTTCTGGGCGGTGCGTTTCTGGGAGCCATTCTGCTGATTTATCTGGTACTGGCTACGCAGTTTAACTCGGCCGTTAAGCCCGTCATCATTTTCAGTACCATTCTGCTCTCGCTGATTGGCGTACTGCTGGGCTTTACGATTTTCAACCAGACGTTTTCAGTGATCATGTCGGGCGTAGGGATTTTCGCTCTGGCGGGGATCGTGATTAAAAACGGTATCCTGCTGATTGAATTTACCGAAGAATTGCGACAACGGGGCTTCCCGCTCCGGCAGGCGATTATTGAAGCCGGTGGGATTCGGATGACGCCTGTACTGCTCACGGCTTCGGCGGTGATTCTGGGTCTGATTCCGCTGGCCATTGGTCTGACGGTAGATTTTGCCAGCTTCTTTAGCGATTTCAACCCGCATATTGTGATCGGTGGCGATAGTGCCGTGTTCTGGAATATCCTGGCCTGGACGATCATCTACGGGGTTATTTTCTCGACGGTACTGACGCTGATCGTGGTGCCCTGTCTGTACTACATCAACGAACGGGTACGGATGAAGTGGTTCGGAAAAGTGGACCCGGCCGAGGGAAAACCCTTACCGGAATCCGCTGAGATGGCGATTTAATTTTTCCTTACAATCCCCGGCCAAGTAGCCGGGGATTTTTCTTTTGCTGCTGAACGTAGGCCCACGCGGCCGGAATGGCAATCGCCAGGGTTTTACTGATTCCGGCATACGAAGCCCAGGCCTCCGACCAGGAATGGCCTTTCAGCCAGGGATACACGACTTCCATACCTACGCCAATGCCCTGCATTATTAGAGCATAGCCTAAGAAGTAAACGAAATAGCGTTGGAGCGAACGACCTCTTTTCATACGCCTATTACTGAAACAGGAACATGACTAGAATACAAACCAGGTTATGTAAGCCATGCTGTCCTACACCATACCAGAATCCGTACCGCATCCGGGTGTAGCTCAGTAAACAACCGCTGATCAATTGGGGTAAGGTGACCAGCGGGTACAGCAACAGCGGAACGTGTGTATAGTTACTCACGTGAACGAAGCCAAACATCAGTACCGAACCGTAAAATAGCAGGGGAAAGATTCGGGAAAAGAAGGGATACAAAGCCGCATCGAGTCGATGGATTCGCGTCCGGCCCAGTCCTTCGATCAGGATTCCGATTACTAAATACCCCAGCCAGAAATAAAGCACCGGCATGGTCCATACCGGTTGCAGGACGACAAACAAGCCATAGAGTGGCAAGGCACTCAGCACATACAAGGCCTGGTGGGGACTGCGTAACCAGCTCCGAAATAGAAATTCTTCCAGCAGCGGAGCAATCCCTACGCCCGCCAGCAGGGCCATCGGCAGATGCTCAAATAACTTCCTGTATTCCGGACTCAGCTCGGTTTCTTCCAGCATGCCCTGCTGTCGCAGAAAGGTCAGCAGCAGACCCACAACCGCCGCCAGGAAGAAATTCGCAACCGTCAGTAACCCCACCTGACGCACCCGGATAGCCAGCGATGAATCAGACGAAGCCCGTACCTTGGGGTGGCGGAGAAATCGCAGTACATCTTTGAAGAGGGCTTTCGGTGAAAAAGAACGGTGACCCGCGTAGGTCGTTTTGAAGGTGTACGAGGAAAGTAGCAGCGTTTTCATGCGTAGGTCTTGGGTTTAGAGGATCGTGGATTTACGGAAGGCCTGTACCAGTGTTGTCACCAGTACGAACAGCAAAAGGGCCGGGAGAATGATATTCAGAACGCTGGTTGCTCCCCAGTACCCGAGGTTGTACCAGATGGACTTATCCGTACATTTTCCGAAGTCCATGGTAGCTAGTTTCTGGCTACCCTGAACCAGTTTTACCAAGATTTGAAGGGTCAGTACAGCCGTGGCTAATTTCAGACGAATGGCAGTGTTCATGATTTTTGAATGGTTTGTGTGTGATTGATGATCCAAAATTGGCCGCTCTCCGGGGCTCAGAAAAGTTAAGATGACTAAGTCCGCCTACGCCGTGACGAAGCCGGGTTACACCGGGTAAAAGGCTTCGTACCGCCGAATCGGGGATTCGTCCAGTGCGATAGGATTCGTACAAAGGCTACGGGGATTCATCCATTCGCACGGGGGGTTGATCATACAAACCCGTCGACCATTCCTTTTCTGCGTACTTTTGATTTTCTCTGAACTCCTGCGTATGCCCCTGTTTATAAAAGCGTTGCCGAAGTGGTTGGGACTAGTCGTGGCGTTTGGCCTGTACGGGCTGGTGTTTTACGGATTGATCGTTGCCGACGGAGCTACTTATTTACGGAACTACGCTCTGGTTTTTATCAGCTCGAGTGTATTGTTGTTTGTCAGTCAGTATTACGTCTGCCTCCCCTACTGGCAGCAAAGCAAACGGGCGGAGTTTCTGCTGGCTACGCTCCTGCTACTCGGAGTCTGGACCGCGTTCCGTTCCTGGTTCCTGTTGCAGTATACCCCGGTCGATCGACTCCTTTCGACGAATTCCGATGCCCAGCGGGGCTTCAGGGATGGGTTGATGGAAAGCAAACCGGCCTTTGCTCCCGTGTTACCTCAGATCGTCGGGATCCTGCTGAATCTAGGCTTAACGCTACTGGAAGGACTGATTTTTACAGTATTAATTCTTTGGTATCAACGGGGCAGGAAGCCCTTACCGCTCTTTTCCAAACGGCTGGGTCAGTGGATACAGCCGTCAAAAACCAGCAGTCTGGTCTTAGGTCACCTGCTGGGCTGGGTAGCGTATCTGCTCCTTTCCAACCTGTTTGATTTCTTTCGAAAAACGTTTTATCTGCCCATGGAACTGCTCCTGCTGGTTCCTACGGTAGCAGCCTTTTACCTCTGCTTACGCAGCAGTTTCCGTTTTTTGTCCCAGAACCGGCTGATTGTAGCCATGGTTAGTGCCCTGAGTATTGGGGTAATTTCGGCCATACTGAAAGGAATTCTCTTCGGTATCGCCGTGAAAGCGGGTTGGCCGCCGTACCTGGATGGCATTAACGTGTTGGCGAACCACGCGAACTTCCATACGATTTCCGTGGCTAAGCTTACCGGCTATGGCATGGCCCGTACCTTGTCGAGCGAAGCGTATCCCATTCTGATCAGCTTTATTTATGGCTATGCCCTACAGGCCGTACGGGATCAGCAGAAGCTCCGTCTCTTGAGTGAAGAACGGCAAAGGGAAATCCAACGCCAGCAACAACTCGAAAATGAAGTCACCGCGGCGAAACTTCAAACCCTCCGCTATCAGATCAACCCGCACTTTCTCTTCAATAGTCTCAACTTTCTCTACGCTCAGGCTCTGCCTTTATCCGAAAATCTATCCCGGGCGACGCTGCTGCTTTCGGAAATCATGCGGTATGGCCTGCAGGAATCTGAAGCGAAAGTACCGCTGGAACAGGAAGTACGACATTTACAGAATTTTGTGGATTTCAATCAGTTGCGGTTCGCCAATCGCCTACAGGTACAGTTTACGATGGAAGGCAGTCCCGCCTTTCGTCGTATCATGCCCCTGCTTTTGATCACTTTTGTAGAAAATGCGTTTAAATACGGCGAGTTACACGACCCTGGTTTCCCTTTACAGATTAACTTACGGGTTGATTCCGAAACGCTTTCCTTCTTCGTTCGTAATAAAAAACGGCAGGGACCGAAGGAAGAATCGACGGGTATTGGGCTGGATAATATTCGCAGGCGACTCGAACTGGCTTACCCTTCCCGCTATACGCTGAATTTACACGATCAGCTCCAGGAGTATACCGCTGAACTTCAGATCCAACTCTAATGCATCCATTGAACTGCCTGCTGGTCGACGACGAGCCCGCTGCTCTCGACATTCTGACGCACTACGTCAATCAGACGCCTTTCCTGAAACTGGCGGGGCGTTGCCTGGGACCGATTGAAGCCCTGCAAAAAGTATATAGTGAACCCATTGACCTGATTTTTCTCGACATTCACATGCCCGAGCTTTCGGGGCTGGATTTTATCAAGGTACTCAACGGCCGGGCTAAAGTGATCCTGACCACAGCTTATAGTCAGTACGCTCTGGAAGGGTATGAACACAACGTGGTCGATTACCTGCTCAAACCCGTAGCGTTTGACCGGTTCCTCAAAGCCGCCCAGAAAGCACTGGACCAGCGTTCGTCCTTAACGCCACCCAACCCTACCGTACCTACGCAAACCGTCGAGGAAGATTACATTTTCGTCAAAGCCGATAACCGTACCCAGCGAATTACGCTTTCCGACATTCAGTATGTGGAAGGGCTGGGTAACTACGTAAGCATTTACACGGATCAGGGCCGCGTGGTCACCTTACTGACGATGAAAGAAGTGGAAGAACGCCTGCCCGAACGCCGCTTCATGCGGATTCACCGGAGCTATCTGATCGCTCTGGATCGTCTCCAGTACATTGAAGGCAATGAAGTATTCCTGGATAAAAAAACGGCGATTCCTTTGGGTGAAACGTACCGGGAAAAGTTTTTCAAAGCCCTGGAGTCTAAGACGTTAAATAAACGTTAATGCAGGTCGTTGCTGCCTAAACTGGAGAGATAACTCCTAAAACCAGGCAGACCACCCGCCCTAAAGGAGCGTGGGTGGTCTGCGAGCAATCCTTCACTTTCTTACGGAATGGCGGCGTAACGAACGAGCCTTCCTTACCAGCCGGGGTTTTGAATCATCGCCTGATTTTTATCCACTTCACTTTGGGGAATGGGCCACCAGTAGTGCTTATTTTCAAAAACTCTGGTTTCAAAAGTGGTTCGTTTGAAGAAACTTTCGTCGGTTGCACTGGAGCCCAAATCAACGGACATGCCCTCAAAACTTCCCTTTAGCTCCGAGGCCTGTTTCCAGCGACGTAAATCGAAATAGCGTAATTGTTCGTTAGCCAGTTCAATCGCCCGCTCATGCTGAATTTTCTTACGAAACTCGGTTTGCGAAAGACCGGAGGCCAGAGCCGGAAGCCCCGCTCTTGAACGGATTTTATTCACATACCCAATGGCATCAGCGGTTGGTCCTTCCAGTTCATTAGAAGCCTCGGCGTACATCAAATAAATATCAGCGAGCCGAATGTAGGGGAATAGTTTCGCCCGGTTCCGGTTGGCGATCGGATCACTGACAGGGTCTATGAATTTACGCAGCAGATAACCCGTCCGGGAATGATCATCCCGGCCCACTTCCTTGCCGTCTTTTCCTTTGTAAAAGAATTCCGCTTTGGTATTGTCCCACCAGGGTGCTCCGGAGTAGTTGACCGTTACGTAGAAACGAGGCTCACGGCCCACGTACATGTTCCAGGTTCCTTTGGGGGCGTAAGTCGTAGCCTGTTGGGAGAAACCCGTTTCCACGTAGCCCGAGCCCGACTCCGTGATGGCTTTTCCATTCGCCATTTCATATTCATCGACTGCCTTTTGTGTAACCGCTACGCCATTCCATCCACCTTTACTGCGTAACATACAGTGTCGATCCAGTACCAGGGAATTACCCCCGTCCAGATTCCGTCCCCAGATCATTTCTTCATTGGCATACTGGCTGATAAACAATCCTTTGTAGGAAGCCAGGGGATTGACGGCTCCTTTATCATCCAGTACGGTATACAGATTATAGATGCCCAGATCGATCACGGCCTTGCTGGCTGCCTTGGCCAATTGCCACCGCTCTTTATTGTAACTAGTAGGAAACAATGCTTTTCCATCGCGGTTCACCAGTCCAGCCAAGTCAGGGTTTCCGTTGACTAATGGACTGGCAGCCCAGAGCAGGATGCGGGCTTTCATCGCCAAAGCCGTTCCTTTGGTAGGTTTCCCAGCCCAGATGTTCTCATGTTTCAGGGGCAAATCGGTGGCCGCCTCGTCGAGGTCTTTCAAAATTTGGGTCAGGCACTCGTCGAACGTATTACGAGGAATATTGAAGGTACTGGCTTCAAAGGATACCTGATCCAGAATCAGCGGAACCGGCCCGTATAATTGAACCAGATTCATGTAATAATAGGCTCTCAAGAATTTGGCTTCAGCCTTGTAGAGCGTCTTGTTTTGCGTAGAAATCGGGGCTTTATCGACATTATCCAGGAAAATTGCAATTTGCCGGAACGACTGATAGTAATTTTTCCAAAGGTTCGTCACCAGACCCGTGGTTGGATTCCAGTTACCTAAATTCATATCGTAGCTAGGGTAATTACTGCGATTCCAGGTAATGTCTGTATCATCGGCCAAGCCATTATACGGGAGATCCGTCCAGAAGTTATAGCTGGGTAAATACGCGTAAATGCGATACAGGAAGTTCTCCGTATACTGACGATTGGCGAACGTAACTTCCAGCGATAGAAGCTCATCGGGGGCTTTATCCAGGTACTTTTCGCAGGAAGTAAACAGGCTAACGGTAACCAGAATCAGGAATCGTACTACTATCTTTTTCATACATTTAATAGTCTTAGAAGTTCACATTGAGGCCCATGTTGATAACGCGTGACGGCGGATATTTTCCAGCACCGTCGCCGCTCTCCGGGTCATAGAGTTTGATCCGATCCCACAGCAGTAAGTTCAGGCCATTCACATACAGCCGGATATTATCAGCCTTAATCCGTTGAGCCCAGAGTTTCGGAATTGTATAGCCGAGCTGGGCGTTTTTCAGGCGTAAATAATTACCATTGATTTGCCAGAAGGTACTGTTGCGATAGTTGTTGTCATTGTTCCCAGGATACAGTCTTGGGAACGAAGCGTTAGGATTGGGATTTTCTGGGGTCCAGCGGTCTAAAGCTACCTGCAGGACATTCCCAAACTGGCCCTGAGCAAAAGGAATATAGCCCTCGTAGTTGCGGAACACGGATACGTTACCTACGCCCTGGAATAGAAAAGACAAGTCAAATCCTTGATACGTGAAGGTTCCTCCAAAGCCGTAAACCATTTCGGGAATGTTAGAAAACCCAATGGGCTTTTCATCATAGATATCTATCGTTCCGTCGTTATTCGTATCCCGGTACTTGACATCACCCGGAACCACCGTCGAGTTAAAAACCTGTTTGGGGCTGTTGTTGATTTCTTCCTGACTGCTAAAGATTCCTACAGCCTCCAGGCCAAAAGGCTGACCAATTCGCTGGCCCGTCCGACGTAAATAATCATAGCGGCGTGAAGGTTCGTCGTTATGAATAATGCGATTACGGGCAAACGTATACGTTCCTTTCAGATCCATTCGGACGGGACCAATGGATGTTCGATACGTCAGGGTCGCATCAATGCCTTTATTGTCTACGATTCCGATATTCGCATAGGGCAGCGACTGAATTCCTAAAAGGTCGGGCACCGTTCCGCGTTGAGTAAGAATATTGGTGCGGTGCTCCCGAAAAAAGTCAAGCATCAGGGAAATTCGATCTTTCATCGCACGCAGTTCCATACCCACATTCGTCTTGCGAGAAGTCTCCCAGGTAATATTGGCATTACCAATGGCATCTTCCATAATGCCTCCGATTCCATTATTGAACTCGGTTCCAAACAGGTATCCATCGGTTGTTTTTAGGGTAGTCAGGTACATAAACCGCTGGTTGTTGATCTGGTCATTCCCTACAATCCCGTAAGAACCTTTCAGTTTCAGGAGCGAAATAAAGGGCACGTTATTCTTGAAGAAAGGTTCATCCGAAACGACCCATCCGCCGGAAAAAGCAGGAAACAAGCCAAATCGCTTACCCCGTGGAAAGTTTTCTGAACCATTATAGCCAAAGTTAATTTCGGCAAAATACCGCTCTTTCCAGCCGTAGGTAGCTCTTCCGACCAGTCCCATCCGTCGGTAAGGCAAAGAACCGATGGCTGAACCAGCCGTAGCCTGCCGGCCACCCTGATTGTATAGAAGCATCCCCCCCACGTCATGCCTTCCAAAACTGCGATTGTAATTCAGGCTTGCTTCCAGGTAACTGCGGTTTTCACCCCAGGTATCAATACCGTAGCCTAAAAACTTGTCTCCTTCGGCCGTCAGATTGTAAATCGGCTCGCCGGTAGTGGGGTCATTCTCGGCAGAAACCAGCCACGTTTCAAAGTTTTTCTTACGACCGATATTATTACTACTATAGCTATCAAAAGCAAAACGCCCCATCGCACTCAAGCCTTTCGTTAATCGGCCGAGATTATACTTCAGTCCAAAGGTTCCCTGCGTAGTTCCTCTAAACTCGGTTGCGTAGCCGGTTTGCGTCAGTCGGCCGTAGGGATTTTGCTGGGCAGAAGCAACGGTACCTGGTATACGTCCATCCGGATATACCATCGGATACAGAATCGGGGTTGCTTTATTCATCAGGTTGAAAATCTCCTGAGTCCCTGTTCCGGGAAAATTCCGGTTTTCCGTAATGCCCGTAATGCCAATGCTCAACTCCAGATCTTTACTAAGATTGATATCGACATTGGTTCTCAAATTGAAGCGACGGCGACCTAGATTGGTTGAATAGGCGTTGCGGGGATCTTCAATGAAAAAACCTTTGTCATGGAAATAGGACGTAGAGACGAAGTACCGTACCGTTGTATTTCCACCCGAAATGTTAAGGTTTACGTGCTCCTGACCCGCCGAACGCTTCATGAGCTTCATCCAGTCTACGTTAGGGTATCGGAGGGGATCGCTCTGGTCTTTAATTTTCTGCAATACCTCGTCGGTAAAAGGCAGGGGTAAGTCAGCATTCCGGTTCGCTTCATTATACAGCGTAGCGTAGGTGTATCCATCTACATATTCGGGTAAACGAGTCGGACTTAAAAACCCTTTTTCTACGGTAAACGATACCTTGGGCTTGCCCCCGGTTCCTTTACGCGTGTTTACCAACACCACACCATTGGCCCCTCGTACCCCAAACACGGCTGTAGCAGAGGCATCTTTGAGAATGGTAAAGCTCTCGACTTCGTGCGGGTCAATGTTGTTGAAATCCCGTTCTACCCCATCGACGAGTACTAAAGGCGACTGGTTCGAGCCAAAAGTACCCAGGCCCCGGATCCAAATGTTGGCCCCATCGTAGCCGGGCTCCCCCGAACGCTGCACCGTAACCAGCCCCGCCATACGTCCACCCAGGGCATTACTCAGCAGAGCCGTTGGGCTTTGCTTCAATTCACGCGTAGTGATGATGGACTCTGATCCGGTGAAGCTTACCTTCTTTTGTTCACCATACCCCACGACCACGACCTCCTGTAAGGCTTTTTCATCGGGTTTAAGCTGCACGTTCACCAGTGTTTGACTGCCGAGAGGAATTTCCTGTTTGAGATAGCCAATGGAGGTTATTACTAAAATGGCGGATGAACCCTCCGGTACCGACAACTGGTAGTTCCCATCGTTATTGGTATTGACGCCCACGTTCGTACCCTTCACCATGACATTGACGCCGGGTAACGCCTCGCCCGTTTCAGAGGTAATCTGTCCACGAACGATCCGATCCGGTAGGGGTTGAAGCTCCACGGATGGCAAAGGAGACCCTCTTTCCTGGACCGACATAGCGAGGACTGAAGCGGGTGTAGTGACGGTTGAGGACAGGACCCGACTCAGTACAATGTTTCCATTGATGACTTCATACTTGATTTGCAAGGGGATAAGCAAGCGATCCAGAATGTTTTTTACCTTTTCACGTTTGCTGACCAGGTTCACTTTCTGATCCAGTGCAATGACATTTTGACTATAGACAAAATGCAACGAAGCCCGTTTTTCCAGCGATTGAATCGCTTGTTTCAGGGTAATATTGGACCAGTTGACGGAAATTATTTTTTCAATTTCAGGCTGAGCATGGGTTACTTCTGCTTTCCCAATGCTGACCAGAAGTAAGAAGAAAAGCTGCATGCGTGCGATCCGCATAATTTTTCCAACGAATGGTGAAATAAGGAGATTTTGCTTCATAGATTTAGGGTGAATTGAGTCAATAAGCTCCCTGTCACTCGGTTAGAGCGATGCGGGAGGTGAAGAAGGGTGCTGGTACCACCCTTCTTCTTTTTAGAAAATAGCGTATACTACATGAAAAGAGGATTCTGCAACTATAAGGAACAACCCTGACCTTTAATGATGACTCGGTTCTGGTTAAGCTCGTATGAAATGTTGAGCGATTTACTGATCATTTCCAGGATATCAGGTAAATTTTGATTGGTGAAATGAGCAGAGAGCTGGCATTGATAAATTTTTTCGTCTTCTACCTCGAATACAACACCAAATCGCTGGGTTAAAGCTTCCGTAATAGCCGTTAGAGGCGTATCTACGAACACGAAATCGCCTCTCTCCCAGACCTTCGAAGGATCTCGCTCTGACGTTTCGTATACTTTGGTCTCTTCTCCGTTTTGATAGTATGCTTTCTGTTTAGGTAACAGAACAATGTAGTTTTTTGACTGTTCCTCTTTCACCCGTACTTTTCCCGTAAGCACCGAAACCTCTACCCTACGCGAAGCCGGATTTGCATCAATCAGAAAGCTGGTTCCTAGCACCTGAGTTACCAGTCCTTTGCTATGAATGATAAAAGGGCGACGCTCATCACGCTGGACCTGGAAGAAGGCAATCCCCGTTAACGTCAAGGAGCGGGTATCATCGCCAAAATCTTTAGCTAAGCTGACACGTGCACCGGGATAGAGACATAGTTGGGATTGGTCGGGTAATGTGAGTCGCTTCAGTTCTTTCGTTGGATTCTCGTAAACCAATTGTTGCGGGCCCGTCGCTTCCTGCTTCCAGACATAAAAACCTAAGGACAGAACCAGGATAATTCCAGAAGCGATAGCAATCGCTCGTTTCCAGTCGAACGGGGATCGCTCCCTGGGAAGGCCGACTTGTTCGGTAATTTTACTGTATAGCTCTTTTTTTATTTCTTCCCGTTCGGGAGCACTCCAGGATTCGGGTAAATCTTTATCAGGCTCGAAGGACTTATACCATTGTTCCACCTGCTCCCGTTCCTCTGGAGAAGCTTTTCCAGCCGTATATTTTTCTAGTAACTCGACGGGTAAGAGTGGCTTCATACCTGGACAGCGAAAGTACAAATTGATCTTCTATGTACTAAGTGTGTCAACGCAGGGTTTACCCCCAAGCCTGTCACCGAAAAATTTAAAATTTTATGAGAAAATAAACAAAACGAAGACGCTGACGTATTCTCGCAGGGAGCTACGTAAGGCTCTGAGAGCTCTACCTAAGTGATTTTCAGCGGTTTTCTCGGAAATATTTAACTGCTGAGCAATTTCTGGAATCGTCAGGTGATGCTGTCGGCTCAGCTCATATACTTTTTTACTTTGCGGAGGTAAGTACGCAACGTGTTGCTGCAGAACATTTTCTAACTCATTGAAGGCCAATTCTTCTTCCGTACAGGAAGTCTCCGGATCGTTATTCTGTTCGTAATAGGCTAAGTACCGATGGCGAACTTCTTCCCGCTGGAAATAGTTGATAACCAGATATTTTACTGCCGTTCTTAAATACGCTTCGAGGGAAGAAGTAATCCGTAAGTCGGCTCGTCTTTCCCACAAATCGGCGAATAACTCCTGGATGACTTCTTCTGTACTATCTCTGAATTTTAAGCGTTTATAGGCCTGACTATAGAGTTTCGACCAATAACGGTTGTAAATTTCTTCAAACGCTTGAGCGTTGCTCTGACGAAGTAACAGCAGCAGGTTTTCATCAGTATGAAGAAGCCGTCTTTTCATTGCTAAGCTTGGTCTAGGGTATAGCGAAATAAACTATTACAAAAATCATAAAAAAGATACAAATAATTCAAAACTTATTCAATTACATTTAGTGGAAATGGTACCTTGTGCAGCATTATTCGCTTTTTGAGCGTATACGTTCAAGGTTGGACTTGACCAAGGCTCTTAAGTGTCGTCTTACCTAGAAATGGCATTTTGGATAAAAGCTTCCCATGCGTTTCTCTGGCAAAGACGGGTAGCTTTTTCCCCAAAGGAATACTTTTTTAATGTATTGTAAGCAGAAGTAAAGCGAATCCTTATGAACTCAACAAATCTCTGGAGTAATTCGGCTACTCCTGACCCTCAGCCCAAAGATAATCAAGAAGGTAATGATGAAGAACCTTCCAGTACTAGTGTTCGTGAAGACGCAGATTTTCCAAATACGGAATCCAAAATACTGGAAAAACTAATAGAAGAACTGGAAGGAGGTTCTAAAAAGTAATTACTTCCACCTAGTGAAAAAGCCGCCCACGGTATCCACGGGCGGCTTTTTCTATGCATTACAGTTAACCAAACTATTTACCGGCTAGCCAGCTTTCCGGGTTCATCTTTCCGCGACCTTTCCAGATCTGGAAGTTGATTTCCGCTCCACCGTTTCGATCTGACAACGCTGTTCCAATAGCTTCACGAGCTTTTACCCGATGCCCCTCGGATACCGAGGCACTGGCCAGCTTGGCGTAAATAGTAAAATATTCGCCATGCTGTATGGTAATTACAGTTCCCATGCCCGGTACGGACATGACGTTCCGTACGATGCCCTCGTATACGGCCCGAACGGGCTCACCTACATTGGTAGCAATATCCACACCCAGGTTCCGGGTCGTAATTCCCGGCAAGGGAGAGTTCAGTCCAAAATGTTCGGAAATATACCCTGAACGAACCGGCCAGGGCAACCGTCCCCGGGAAGAGCCAAACGAAGCCCCAGCTTCGGCCTCAGGAGCCGCTCCAATATTGGCCCGAACGGGTTCGGCTGGCCGCACTTCGGGGGTCTTCGCGACTTCTTCCTCGGCTTCTTTAATAATTTCTTTCGCTTTTTCGGGCGTTTCGGCTTTCGCTGCTTTGGCAGCAGCATCCGCCCGGGCTTTAGCAATGGCTTCGGCTCGGGCTTTGGCGGCAGCTTCCTGCCGCTCGGCCTGCTCGCGGGCAATACGTTCCCGCCGGAGTCGCTCCTCCCGCTCTCGGGCAGCCCGCTGAATTTCACGCTCAATCACATTCGCGATGGCATTATCCAGTCGGTTGACAGCTTTGGTCCGTTCGCCCAGTTCTCCTTTCAGGGTAGTTTCCTGTTTGCTTAGTTCACTGGCTACGGCAGCTTGCCGTTCTTTAGTAACCTCCAGCGTCTTGGTTTCCGTTACCTGAGCCTGTAAGACGTCGGTTTTTCGAACCTGCTTGTACTTGATCGTTTGCTGCTTGGTGGCGAGTTCGCCGCGTACTTGCTCAATGTGCCGGGCCTGCGTTTCGCGGGCTTCCGTGTACTGACGCAGGTATTGGTACCGCATCACCAGGGAATTGAAGCTGTTGGCTGAGAAGAGAAAACTCAGCTTATTGTACGTGTTGGCCGTTTTGGAAGCCGCGTACACCATGGAGGCATATTCCCGCTTCAGGTTTTTCAGATCACGGGCCAGTTTGCCGGACTGTACGGCCAACCCCCGCATTTCCTGATTCAACAGGTTCAAATCCTGGGAAAGCAGATCAATCTGCTTGGACTTGGTTTCGATTTTACTGTTAAGGGCCTTGAGTTCGGTCAGCGTAGCCGTTTTTTGCTGGCAGTCTGGTTGAGTACCCGGTTGATCTCCGTAATACGTTCCTGATTTCGGCGTTTTTCGGCTTCGAGCTGCTGACGGCTTTGTCGTAAGGAGACTTCGGTATCCTCCGTTTCGGCTCGCGAGGTACGCCGGGACGTGGGCCTTTGCGACGTTGTTTTTTTCGGAGCTGGCTGGGGTTTCGTCGGTTTTTTAGCCTTCGCGGGAGCCTGTTTCGCTTTTGCTTTTCCAGCAGCAGACTGCTGACGCGTAGGCGTTTTCTTTTTTCCCCGCTGGGCCAGTACGGGCTGAAGACCTACCAGAAAAAGTAAAATGCCCAGCCCCATCAGCTTTGGCTGTACGATTCGCTTTACCAAAGACAAGGTTGGGAAAATACGCAAAATGTGAAAAGGCAAAAGTTGAACCACTACTATGAATAAATTACGACTTGGCTAGTTACGGGTGTACCGCGAGGGAATACTGAACGGAAAGGTTTGTACCTGATTGGTCAGCTCCACTTTGCGGTGCCGGAGTTCCACGACGGTTTGCTGCGGCGTTCCCGTTCCGGTCTTTCCTGCCAGGGTCAGGGTACTACTCAGCGGAAACAGGAAACGTTCAATGGTTGTGAAATCCTGGAATGACAAAAGTAAGTGACGGGAGCCTTCCGAAGCTTCTACCTGCACAATTTTACGAGTATCCGGATTGAGATAATTGGCGATTTGTACGGATCCCGAACGTTGCCGGAGGACATACGTGCTGCTGTCTTTCTGGATTTGCTCGATCTGGGTTTTCCAGGGCATACTACCTATGATAATGGATTGTAGCAGATCATAACTGACTTCAATACCCAGGCGGGCACTGAGTTGTGGAAAGCTCAGTTGCGTGTAACTCCGGTGTAATACATCAACGATCGTGACCGAATCCCGCGTGATTCGCCCCCGGGCTCCGGTAATGCCAAACTGACCAGCGGTGAACCAGATCAGGCTGTCTTTCTTCATGCGGAGCGTTAAATCGGCATTATCGATACCGTCTGCTTTGGAACGGAAAGACACTTTGGAACGAGCGACCAGGTAGGTAAAATCGACCTCATCCATGGCTACTTTCTCGCTGGTTCCTTCCGGTGTCCGGATCGTAGGTAGCTTCGTAACTTCTGTAGGGCCGCTGGCCGAATCGACGCGGGCCATCGGAGCTGATTTACGCGTTTTCTGCCGCTTACAACTTACCGTCGTACTCAGAACTATTCCTAAAAAAAGATATACAAACCAATGCTTCATGGTCAATCGTTACAAGTGCGGTCTTTTCCTCGCTCACCCGGTACTGCAAATGCGTTCACTACCTTACAGCGATCCGGTGGATATTTTCTTCTCAATTCGCTCCGAAGCTACGCCCAGGCTTTTTGCTTTTTTCCACTGTTCCAGGGCTTTCTCTTTCTCGTTTAACTGGAAGAGTACGTCACCATAATGTTCCCAGATGGTTCCATTCGAAGCGTCGAGTTTGACGGCTTTTTCCAGGAACGTACGGGCCATGGCATACTCACCCCGAGCAAAATACACCCAGGCATGGGTATCCAGATACGTGGCGTTCTGCGGGAACAGTTTCACAAGGCGGCTCGTCATTTCGGTAGCCTTATCAAGTTTAACCTTACGCAGAGACAAAAAATAACCGTAATTGTTTAAGACATGCTCATTATTGGCATCAATTTTCAGGGCGTCTTCGTAGGCTCCGTCCGAAGCTTCGAACTTACCCATTGCATTGTACGCATCCCCTAACTGGGCATGAATGAACGTTAGCAATTTCGTATCGCTCGAAAGACGTCGGGCTTCTTCCAGAGCATCCGTTGCTTTTTTATACTGCTTTTTTGCCAGATTGGCCGAGCCACTAGCGTACCAGAATACGGCCTGATTGGGAAATACTTCCAGAGCCTGTTCGGCATGCGTGACGACGCTATCCATCTGGTTAAGATCGCCGTCGAGTTGAATGACGCGTTGCCAGACTTCGTTGAGCGAGCCATCCAGCCGGACCGCTTTCGCGTAACTATCCCGGGCGGCGGCTTTATCATTTCGCTGAGCCAGTAAATCACCGAGAATGACGTGTCCCTGGGACTGCTCCGGATGACTTTGCACCAGACTGCGGGCGAAGGTAAGTACGTCCTCGTTCTGACTCTCCTGCGGCAACATGGCCATGTAGCTCGTCAGTACGCGGGCTTTCGTCGTGGCGTCGAGTGCAGGGTCGGCAAAGGCTTTGCCCAATTCTTCATTACAGCGTTTCAGGTCGCCTTTCTTCCGGTAAAGTTCCGCTAGCATAATGTGAGCCTGAGCGTTGTCGGAGCGAAGCTGGAGGATTTTTTCGAGGACTGGAATGGCCTGTTCCGAGCGGTCGTGCGTCATGAGCAGTTCAGCCTGATCCACCAGGTATTCTACTTCCGAAGGATCGGAATTGATGAGTCGTTCGCCTTCCTTGATCGCTTCGTTTACTTTGCCCTGCTTGAGCAGTACCATTTGCTTCTGCTGGGTAATTTCTTCCGAAAGCCCCAGCGTTTTTTCCACTTTGTCGTACGCTTTCAGAGCTTCGGCGTACTGATCCTGCTGTAGGTACAGCGAGGCTAATTCAATGGCGTATTCCGTATTTTCGGGGTACCGCGTCGCCAGCAGTTGATACAGCTTGGCGGCTTCGGCAAACTTGTGCTTTTTCTCGTAAATATCGGCCAGTAAGGTGGTTGCGAACTTATTCTCGGGGCTGAGCAGAAAGGCCTTTTCGGCGTGCGGCATCGCCTTGTCCGTATCTCCTTTTTTATCGTAGGCTTTGGCCAGGGAATAACTAACCCCGGCGTTTTCCGGGGACATTTCCAGGGACTTCTGGAAGGCAGGAATAGCCTGATCGAAATCATCCTGCACAAAGAACTTCATCCCTTCCGCGAATACGCGTTCCGCCTCGGCGATTTGCTCTGCCGTAGGTGCTTCTTTTTTCTTTTTTTGCTGGGCAATCGTAGGCCCGGCCAAAAAAGCCATCAATACGGCTAGGGCAACTGCTTTCATAGAGGCTGTCAGTGGGCTCAGGATTGCGAAAAAATAACCTTCGGAGTGTTTTACTTTTACAATTTACTGGATTTCAACGAATTGAAAGCAAAAATTAATACTTTCAATACCCACAAAAAAATGCCTGTGGGCATTGAAAGTATTAAAATGGATGCTCGTCGGAAAGCTACGTCCGTCATTTCTAAGCAGATACGACGGCTGCGTTGTTTGCTTAAACCGTAATCGAGTTATAATCGCCGACACTCAAATCAGCAGCTTTACTGGTCAGGTGAACGAAGTTGCCTACCATGGAATTTTCCAGATTGACACTTTCGATCACTGTATTTTCCTGCACGATGGAATTGCGAATCACGGAATCCTTCACGCTCGTCTTTTTACCCACGGAAACGTGCGGCCCGAGTACTGTATTTTCAATGACCGCATTTTCGCCCACGAATACGGGGGGAATCACCACCGAGTTGATCAGCTTTACGGATTCGTGAATAAGGTTCTGATCGCGGACGAATTCCAGGTAACGGCGATTGGTTTCTACCGTGGCCTGTTTATTGCCACAGTCGAGCCATTCCTGGACCTGACCCGGTACAAACTTCAGGCCTTTCCGACGCATATTTTCAATAGCATCGGTCAGCTGATACTCACCCGAAACTTTGATATTGTTATCCACCAGATACTGCAATTCCTTCCGCAGGTTTTCACCGTCTTTGAAATAGTAGATACCGATGATCGCCAGATCCGATACGAAGGTTTGCGGTTTCTCCACAAAACCGATGATTTCGCCCGCTTCGTTTACCTGAGCTACGCCAAACGCACTCGGATCTTCCACCGCCTGTACCCAGATGATGGCGTCCTGATCCGTCTCCAGTTTAAAATCTGCCCGGAACAGGGTATCGGCATACGCAACAATAACATTTCCGTCCAGGCTTTCAGCCCCGCACAAAATGGCGTGAGCCGTTCCGAGGGGTTCGTTCTGGTAGCAAATCCGTCCTTTCGCTCCGACTGACTCGGCAATGGCCAGCAGTCGTTGTTCTACTTCCTGACCAAAATCACCAATGACAAAAGCTATTTCATCAATGGGGGTGCCACATACCTGGGCGATGTCTTCTACTAACCGCTGTACAATGGGTTTTCCGGCGATGGGAATCAGGGGTTTAGGGATACTAAGGGTGTGAGGCCGCATCCGCTTACCCATCCCTGCCATGGGAATAATAATGTTCATGACTAAATTTTCTTCGATTCGTTACGTAGCACTAGGTGGTTGAATAGAATTCAGGTATAGCGGTGATTGATTGTCGGCGTTACCAGTACTGGCTACAAACATAAGCCGATAGTTCTGCTTCAGCAAGTTTTAAATTTGTGAAGCCAAACGGGTGATCCACAGGCTTTTTCGCATTCGTTTGGATTTTTTTTAAAAAATATTGCTTCAGGTATTGCTTTTGGCTGTTTATGCTACTACTTTTGCAGTCCCAAAACACACGTAGTAGCGGGACAAAAAATGGTGAAGTAGCTCAGTTGGTAGAGCAACGGACTGAAAATCCGTGTGTCGGCGGTTCGAACCCGCCCTTTACCACCATTTTTTAAAAGCACGTTAGTCTCTGGCTAACGTGCTTTTTTATGCCCTTTGCCGAAGAATCATTTTCTGCTTCCCGAATGATTCAATCCTTCCCTGCATGAAACCATTGGTTTTTTCCTGAGTCGTCGACATTTTCCAGCAAAAAATCTATTTTCCTTCCGCGATTTGACTTCGTGGCCCCGATTGCGTCCAATACGGGCTATGGCCATTCTGTTCACCTGGGGGGCACGGATGAGCTAATCAAATCCGATGAGCCAACTCCTAATTCAATACATTTTATGATGCGAATGACGCTGGCCCTGGGGCTGGTACTCGTGACGTGCTTTTACGGTTACGGTCAACAGGTGTATTCATTCCGCCAAACCCTGAAACGGGTACGGGAAGCCAACCCTACGTTGCAGTTGCAGACGCTGGACGTAGCCGCCAGCCGCTCGGATGAAATTACGGCAGGCCTTCGAAGCAATCCTATCCTCAATAATCAGACCCTCCTTCAGCTTTCGTCCAAACGCCTTCCCGCCGACGCGGGCTACCTGAGCCGACAGAATCGGCAGTTCTGGTTGCAGTTGACTAAAGAATTTGATCTTTACGGAAAACGAAACCGCCGGGTAGCCTTTGCTCAGGGCCTGACGCAGGTTTCAGAAGCGAATCTGAAAGAAAATACCCGTCAGATGCTACGCGATGTAGCCCTCAGCTGGCTGGATGCCTGGTATGCGTCAGTGAAACTGGATTTATTGCAACAAACCCAGGCTAACCTGGATAGCCTGGTGGCCGTCAACCGGGTGCGTCTTCGGAATCAGGTCGTGAGCACATCGGATCTGACCCGGACGGAAGTGTTCTCCGAACGCAATGCCGTACTGATTCTGACGGCCCGACAAGCGTTCGCCAACCAGCTCATGATGCTACAGGTTCAGCTGGGTCAAACCGATAGTGTACAAATTGATTTGAAAGATCCCGTTCTGTCACAGGTACAGTTTGATAGTCTGCTAAACTACGCACTTCAGCAACGCTCCGACGTGCAACTGGCCCGAAGTGGTATGGTGGCTGCCCAACGAAATGTGGAATTGCAACGTGTACTGGCGAAACCCGGCAACGAACTCGGAGCCATCTGGAACCCACAGAATGCCGTACCGTATCTGGGCGTGTTTCTGACCTTCGAGCTGCCCGTTTTCAGTCGTAATCAGGGCGAAATTCAGAAGTCAAAAATTTTACAGCAGCAGGCTCAGGATCAGCGTACGTTTCTGGAAAAGCGAATCAGCGTAGAGCTTCAGACCGCTGTCAACACCTTTCGTAATCACCAGCGGTCCATTCAGCGGTTCGAACAGTTGCTTCGCCAATCTGATCAGGTGCTCAATGCCGTACGCTACACTTACGTCAAAGGAGCAACGACACTGGTCGATTACCTGGAGGCCCAGCGGGCCTGGTATGAAACCCGACAAAGCTACTTTGACGCCTTGTACGATTACCGGAAAAGCTTCGTAGACGTGCTGTATACTTCCGGTCTAATTTCTGAATGGTAACCCCTCACTTGAATGAACGTACGTATCTACACCTGCCTACTTCTGCTGGGACTTCTGGCCTGTCAGAAAACCGAGAAAAAAGCTCCCCCCGAACTACTCCGCCCAACCATCACTCCGGATGGCCAACTGATTACCATGCCAACGGATACAATGGCGGCCGATTTCAAAACCATCGTTACGCAACCCGGTAATCTGCGGTCCGATTTTGAAGCTCCGGCTCAGGTAGCTGCCACGGTGATTCCCTCGCAGGAGAACCCCTCGCAAAATCTGGTACTTTTCAACGATGCAGAACTGGCTTCGGAATATACCCAGCTACTCCAGCACCGGATCAACATTCGTACGCTGAAGGTAAATGTGGCCCGGGCGAAAGATCTGGCCAATAACGGAGCCGGTACGGGACGCGACGTACTGGAAGCCGAAACGCAACTGGAGAACGAAAAGGCCGCGTTGATCGAGCACGAAGCCCGGCTGCAAATGGGCGGTTTTCCGGCGGATTTACTGATGAAAGCCCGCACCCGCACGGCCTGGGTGGTTTGCGAAGTCCCCGAAAGCCAGCTCACCCGCGTGAAACAGGGCCAAAGCTGTCAGCTCAGTTTTACGGCTTATCCCGGCGAAATGTTCCGGGGCACCTTACAGGCCATCAACGAAATTGCGGACGTACAAACCCGTATGATCAAATTGCGGATTCTGGTCGCCAATGCCGGTAGTCGCCTCAAGGCGGGGATGTTCGCTACGGTTCGTTTTGGTAGCAGCGAAGGAAATTTCCTGTCGGTACCACAGTCGGCAGTTGTAACCATTCAGGGAAAAGACTATGTGTTTGTCCAAACCCAGCCCCGCAGTTTCGTTCGCCGGCCGGTCACCACGGGTTCTCAAACGGGTTCGTCCATCATCATTCTCTCGGGCCTGAAAGCGGGTGAAGCCGTAGTCTCCGAAAACACCATGCAGCTCAAGGGGCTGAGTTTTGGATTTTAACCTGTCCATCGATTCCATACGCTGTTAACTGAAAATACCCATGCTCCTTCAGGCTCAGATTATTCTCAACAAGGACGAAATGGATGACCAGGGCCATCCGCTGTACCTTACGATTCTGCAATGGATGGTTCAGCAACACCTGCCTTCGGCCCGGGTTCTGGAAGGCATCAGCGGCATTGGACAACAGCGGATTATCCATCCCGGAGCCCTGTTTTCTTTCGATGAACCACCCATTCTGATTCTCTTTGAAGCCGAAGCCGAGCGGGTACGGCATGCCCTCCGGGAGATTCGCCAGTTTTCGCCCACGGCCTTGATGCTGGCTTACGAAGTCGAATTATTCTAATCCCCCCGCTCGGTGCCCTGGTATCGAGTGACGTCCTACTACTTCTTCCATGATTCGCAGTCTTTTATTGTTCTCCCTCAAGAACCGATGGGTGGTCGTGGCCCTGGCGGCGGCCCTGATGGGCGTGGGATACGCGTGTTTCCGTACGCTCAAAATTGAGGCTTACCCGGATATTGCCGATACCAATGTGATCGTCATTGCCAAGTACGACGGGCGGGCCGCCGAGGAGGTCGAACAGCAGGTAACCATTCCCATCGAACGGGCCCTGAACAATACGCCCCACGTAACGGACCGCCGTTCGCGTACCATTTTTGGTTTGTCGGTAGTACAGCTCAATTTTGATGAAACCGTTACGGATTATTTTGCCCGTCAGCAGGTACTCGAACGCATTGCGGACGCCGAATTGCCCGATGGCGTTACGACCGAACTGGCTCCGCTGACGACGGCCGTGGGTGAGATTTTTCGTTACGTAGTGGAAGCTCCGCCGACGTACACGCCCATGCAACTCCGCGATTTGCAGGACTGGCGAATTGTCCCGCAACTCTTACAGGTGCCGGGTATTGCCGATGTGGTTACGTTCGGGGGACCTCTGAAAGAATTCCATATTCTAACCGATCCGGCCAAGTTGCGGAAGTACAACCTGAGCTTGCCCCAGGTGATGGAGGCTGTCAGTAAGAACAACCAGAATACGGGTGGAAATCTGATTGATCGGGGCGGACAGGGCTTTGCCGTACGCGGACTGGGTGTACTGAAAACGCCCAAAGACATTGAGAACATCGTACTAACGGCGGTGGACGGCGTACCCGTTTTCCTTTCCGACGTAGCTCGCGTGGAAATTTCGCCGCCTGCTCCGTCGGGTATTTTAGGCTATACGGTACGCGATGCGAAGGTCGATGTAACGGGTTCTACTGAAGGCATTGTCGTACTCCGACGCGGTGAAAACCCCAGTGAAGCCCTGGAAGCGTTGAAAGCGAAAATGGCCGAACTCGAAGCCCGCGAGTTGCCCAAGGGCGTACGGCTACGAGTGCTGTACGATCGAAGTTTCCTGATTGATCATTCGCTGGAGACGGTAGCTCACACCCTTTTCGAAGGCATTTCCATTGTCATCATTCTGCTGGTATTGTTTCTGGGAAGCTTTCGGGCGGCCCTGGTCGTTACGGTTACCATACCCTTTGCCCTGCTCTTTGCCTTTATGCTGATGAAACTGGCAGGCATACCGGCCAACCTGCTTTCGCTGGGAGCCATTGATTTTGGGATCATCGTAGACGGAGCCTGCGTGATGGTTGAGCACCTGGTGCGGCGGTATCGATCGGCCACGGCTGAAGAAAAACGCCGGGGAATTGTCCCGCTCACCTTATCGGCGGCTCAGGAAGTAGGCCGGGAGATTTTCTTTTCCGTAACCATTATCATTCTGGCGTATTTGCCCATTCTGCTCATGCAGCGGGTAGAAGGCAAACTATTCCGCCCCATGGCCCTCACGCTGGCGTTTGCGGTGGTTGGTTCCATGCTGGCCGCTCTGACCTTCATTCCGGTACTGGTTTCCTTCGCTTTCAAGAAAGCCCTCGACCCGAACGCCAAGCCTTTAAAAGAGCACCGAAACATCTTTTTACTGCCCTTCGAAAAGGGGTACGCCTGGCTGCTGACCCGCCTGCTCAAAGGGCCTAAACTGGTACTGACGCTGGGCTTTGCGGTGGTCCTGGTGATGATTGGTATGGGTGCCCGGCTGGGTACAGAATTTCTTCCGGAACTGGATGAAGGCTCTATCTTCCTACGGTCGTTTATGCCATCGGGCGTAACCATTCAGGAGAACGCCAAGATTGCTCCGAAAATCAGGTCGATTATCGCGAAGAATTATCCGGTCGATTTCGTGATTACCCAGACCGGACGCAACGATACGGGTACCGACCCTTTCCCGCCCAACCGAACAGAAATTCTGGTGGGTTTGAAGGATTACTCAACCTGGACGGATAGCCTCCGCAAAAAAGACCTTGTCGCCCGCATCCAGACCGAGTTACAAAATGCTTTTCCCGGCTCCTTCTTTTCTTCGGGACAACCCATCATCGATCAGGTAATGGAGATCGTCACGGGCTCGGCGGCGGATCTGGCCATTTCAGTCGTCGGAAACGACCTGGATTTATTACGGGAAAAAGCCAATCGGATTTCGAAGATTGTCCAGCAAACAGCGGGAGCTTCGGCCACCAATATCGAACAGGAAGGTCCGCAGGATCAGCTTTCCATTCAGGTCAACCGACAGGCTGCCGCCCGCTATGGTGTGAACGTAAGCGACGTGGAAACCATGGTTGAAGCCGCCGTAGGTGGCAAAGATGTCGGTACGATTTACGACGAAGACCGTCGCTACGATCTCGTGATCCGGTTCACGCCCGAGAGCCGGAACTCCATCGATGTCATCCGGCAGTTGCAGGTACCGGCCGCCTCGGGGGCACTGGTTCCCATGAGCGAACTGGCCGACATCAAGTACGTACAGGGCCAGACCAACATCTACCGCATTGACAGCAAACGGATGGTTACGGTGCGTACCAATATTCGGGGTCGCGATCAGGGGGGCTTTGTGCAGGAAGTCCAGCAGAAAATTCAGCAGCAGGTCCAGATTCCCGAAGGGTATCAGGTCATCTACGGCGGGCAGTACGAAAACCTCGAACGGGCCGGCGGACAACTGTTACTGACCATTCCGCTGACGGTGCTCGTCGTGTTTCTGTTCCTGTACATTCTCTTCCGGAATTTCCAGGATACCTTACTCACGCTTACCTGTATCCTGTTTGCCCTGGGCGGCGGTATTGTGGCTTTGCTGATGCGGGGTTATAATTTCAACGTGTCGGCAGGCGTGGGCTTCGTTTCAATTTTCGGCATTTCCGTGATGGCGGGTGTACTGCTGGTTTCGGCCCTTAACCGGGCGACGATTGAAGGCAGAGAGCTATTCACCACCGTTTACGACATATCCCGCGAACAACTGCGGGCCATCATGGCGATTATGCTGGTCGCCATCATTGGTCTGGTACCGGCGGCGACGTCCTCGGGCATTGGCTCGGATGTGCAGCGACCGCTGGCGACGGTAATTATTGGTGGACTTACGTCTACGCTGATCTTTGCTCCTTTATTGATTCCGCCCCTGTTCCTACTGCTGGCTCAGCGGGCCGCTCGTCGTCCCAAACGCGTTTCCAGTGAATCAACCGAAGAACTTTAGTTTTTTAAAGATGACGTATAACCTTCGGGTAGCTTAGACGGTTTTGAGTGATAGACTACCGTTTTCAAACGGATTCTGGTTTCGAAGCCATAGAATCCGTTTATTTTGTGCTTTCAATCCGATGAACTGCCCGTAATGTGTACACGCTTCCTCTTTTTCGTTCTGGTTTTTTGTGGTTGTCAGGCGTTTGCTCAGCAGATTTCGCCCAAGCGGGAGCTTCGGGCCGTATGGATTGCTACCGTCGATAACATCGACTGGCCGCGTCCGGGTGATTACAACCCTGCTTCTCAGCAGCAATCGTTTCGACAAATACTTGATAATCACCGCCAGTCGGGAATGAATGCCATCTTTGTACAGGTTCGCGATGCAGCCGATGCGTACTACGCCAAAGGAGCCATCGAACCCTGGTCGGAATGGTTGACGGGTCGTCAGGGAAGGGCTCCCGAGCCTTTTTATGATCCCCTGGATTTTATGATTGCCGAATCGCACCAGCGGAATCTGGAATTTCACGCCTGGCTTAACTTGAACCGGGCCGTATTCAAAGGACATCCGAACGTAACGCCCGATCACGTAAGTCGCCAGCACCCGGACTGGATGTTAACGTATGACGGGACTAAATTTTTCAATGTCGGTGTCCCCGAAGTTCGGAATTACATTACCACCATCGTCACGAACCTGATCCGAAATTACGACGTAGATGGCATTCACTTTGACGACTATTTTTATCCGTACAAGGTGGTCGGGCAGATTCTGAATGATCAGGTTACGTTTTATAAATACGGAGCGGGTTACGCAAACATCCACGACTGGCGGCGGGACAATATTGACCAGCTCATACACCAGATTTCGGATTCGGTGAAAGCCGTTAAGCCTTACGTAAAATTTGGAATCAGTCCCTTTGGCATCTGGCGAAATCGCAGTTCGCTGGCCCCGGATGGCTCCGAAACCCGTGGTTTGAGTTCCTACGACGATCTGTACGCCGATACGCGGAAGTGGCTGCAAATGGGCTGGATCGATTACATTGCTCCGCAGGTTTATTTTCACCGGGGGCATAAACGGGTACCCTATCAGCCTCTGGTGGACTGGTGGCGGAAAAACTGCTTTGGACGACATCTGTACATCGGCCAGGGAGCCTATCGGATGAATGGCGAAAGTGGCTGGGATAGTCCCGATGAAATGCCCATTCAGATTCGTTTCAATCGGCAGCATCCGGAAATTCAGGGGAGTATCTACTTCAGTTCGCGGTCCTTACTGAACAACTACAAGGGGTTCCAGGATACGCTTCGCCGGGATTTATACCGACTGCCGGCTCTGGTACCCACGATGCCCTGGAAAGATCATACGCCGCCCCTCCCACCCCAGGAATTTGAACTCAAACGTACGCAGACGCAGGTATTGATGCGGTGGCAAATGCCCCCCGCCGCCGTAGATGGTGAAGTACCCCGTCGTTTTGTAGTGTACCGATTCCGGGAAAATGAGCCGATTGTGCTGAATAATACTTCTAAAATTCTGGCGATTCTTCCGGCTCCACAAACGTACTACGCCGATACCCCACCCACGCGGGGCAGTTACCGATACGTCGTCACGGCCCTGGATCGCCTACAGAATGAAAGTTACGGCGTAATGACCGATGTGGAGGTGCAATGAAGAAACGAATCAGATTCATTCGATTCTTCACTCATTCTATCATTCCTTCATTGAACTCCTAGCCCGTGATATTCAGGTAAATCGTATCCAGAATACGAACCAGATCGTCGAAATCCTGATCGGAGAGATTGGCCCAGCCGATTTTGCGTACTTCCGCTACTACCGGGAATGCTACGTGGTACTTGTCCGTACCCGCGGTCGTTAAGTGAAGATTAAACTTGCGACGGTCTTCTTCGGCCATCCGGCGTTCGATGAGTCCTTTTTTCACCAGGATATCTAGGATCCGCGTAACGGTAGGATTGTCTTTGGCCGTTTTCTCGGCCAGAGCATTCTGACTGATACCCGGAAAATGAAAAACGTGGTCGAGCAAAACCCACTGATCTACCGTTAGTTCCATTCCCGCTTCATCCAGGCGTTTCTGAAATACGTAACGGACCTTTTTAATGGTTGTATCAATTTTGAAGAAATAAGCCCGTTGATCAGAAGCCGTCATGTGTACTGGAATGTTAGGAGTCGAACTAATTTTCAAAGATAGACTTCAAACGATAGAATCCTGCTTTTACTAAATACGAGGGATGGAATCTGAACCCGTCACGGTTCCTGAATGCTGAAGAAGCGAGCGAAGCAGATCGTCCGGTAGGTACTGGGCCTACAACTTACCGGCCCAGTACGACCCGAACTAGTGTTGATGAAGTATAAGGAATAATTAGCAAAGCAATTATTCGTATACAAATAGAATACAAGAAAAAAGAAAAGTCAACTCTATACGTATAATTTTATTTCCGGCTGAAATCGTTTTTATACCGTTGACAAGCAAAAGAAGGCCTTACTTTTGCACGTTGATTTTCCTGTTTATATGCAAAAGACCGAAGAGTTGGTGCTGGCCAGTGTAGGGAATCGGTTCCTGGCCCATTTGATTGATTATCTGCTGATTAATATCGCAACCCTGTTGATTGCCTACCTGGTAGGTATACCGATTTTTAAGCTTGACTGGCAGTATCTGAATACCCATCCCGAAGCCTTGTCGGCTCTGTATACGCAGTTATTGATGGTCATTGTACCCACGAGTTTCTTCTACCGATTTTTTCAGGAAAGTTCTCGTTATCAGGCTACTTTCGGCAAGCGTATCCTGAAATTACGTGTTGTGAAAGTAACGGGAGAACCGCTCAGCTATAAGGATGCCTTTATCCGCAATGCCGCCAAGGAACTCAGCGGTTATTTTTATCTGGTGTACATTTTCGGGCTTTTCAGCCGTTTTCACCAGTGTTTACACGACCTGGCGGCTCGTACTTACGTAGTCGATAACGTGTAAGCCTACTGCATTTTGCTGGCTATGCGTGCACGATTCTGGATTTGGGGCGTCTGTATCAGTCTGGGGCTTGGGGTGCTCCTCGATTGCCTGTTTCCTTTCCGGGTACAACCCCGCTATTCTGCCCTGGTTGAAGCCGCAGACGGATCTATGTTGCACGCCTTTCTCAATGAAGAAGACAAGTGGCGACTTTATACCGAGCTGGATGAGATTAGTCCTACCCTCCGCAAAACACTGATTTTCAAAGAAGATCGCTGGTTTTACTGGCACCCCGGCGTAAATCCGGTGGCCGTCGTACGGGCTCTTTTCAACAATACGACTACTGGACGACGTACTTCCGGAGCATCGACCATTACCATGCAGGTGGTTCGTTTGCTGGAGCCCCGTCCGCGAACCTATGCCAATAAGGTAGTGGAGATTCTGCGGGCCTTTCAACTGGAAGCCCATTTTTCCAAGGATGAAATTTTGCAGTTGTACCTCAATCTCGTTCCCTACGGATCGAACATTGAAGGGATCAAGTCGGCTTCCTGGCTGTACTTTCAGAAACCGCCACAAATTCTGAGTCTGGCAGAAGTCACGGCCCTGACGATCATCCCCAACCGTCCGAACAGTTTACAACCTGGCCGTAGCAATGCCTATTTGATACAGGAACGCAACCGCTGGCTTCGGCGATTTCAGGAAGAACACTTGTTTGACCAAGCTATAGTAGCCGATGCCCTTAGCGAACCCCTACAGGCTCGTCGAAGTAACGCCCCGCAGGCGGCTCCGCATCTGGCCCTTCGTCTGAAGAAAGAATTCCCCGGCCAGCCCATTCTTCGAACAACGCTCGTACCGGCCCGACAATCGGCTCTGGAACGGCTGGTTAAAAATTACGTTAGCCGACTGAAAGTCAATCGCATTCAGAATGCCGCCGTATTGGTGATCAACAATCGAACGATGGCCGTAGAAGCTACGTAGGTTCAGCAGATTTTCGGGACGCTTCCGACGGTGGGCAGGTGGATGGCATTCGGGCCGTACGTTCACCGGGCAGTACGCTGAAACCGCTGTTGTACGCCACTGCTTTCGATCAGGGCCTGCTAACGCCCAAATCAGTGGTATATGACGTGCCGAGTAACTTCATGGGCTTTGAACCCGAAAACTTTGACCGTCAGTTTCACGGCAAAGTCACCATTGAATACGCCCTGGCCAATTCCCTGAACGTACCCGCCGTGCAGGTGTTGCAGCAGATGGGAGCTTCTGCGTTGGTTGAAAAACTTAAAAAGGCCCAGTTTCAAACCATTCAGAAACAATCCGGGAAATTAGGTTTATCGATGATTCTGGGCGGCTGTGGCGTTACGCTTGAGGAACTAACTACGCTATTTGCCAGCTTCGCCAATCAGGGGCAGTTTAACAAAGCCTACTTTCTGAAAAATCCGGATTTTCATAATGCCACGGAATTAGTTAGCGAAGAAGCCAGCTTTCTTATTACGCAGATTCTGACGCAGGTGGCCCGCCCGGATTTACCCAATAATTACGCTTATACGTATCGATTGCCGCGAATTGCCTGGAAAACAGGGACTTCCTTTGGGAAGAAAGATGCCTGGAGTATTGGGTACAACGCTCACTATACCGTCGGCGTCTGGGTGGGTAATTTCTCGGGTGAAGGCGTCCCCGAACTCAACGGAGCCAACACGGCTACGCCCCTGCTTTTCGAAATTTTCAATACGATTGATTACAACGCGGCGGCTCAATGGTTCAGTCCACCCGACGGGCTGGCTACGCGGCAGGTCTGTGCCGAAACGGGTCTGTTACCCGATGAATTCTGTACGCATACATTACCGGATTATTACCTGCCCGGCGTATCTTCAACCCGACGCTGTACGCACAAAAAACGCGTATGGCTGGACCTGAAACGGCAAATGAGTTACTGCCCCTACTGCAAGCCTGACGAAGGAAGCGTAGAAACCTGGGTAGCGAATGATCCGCCGGAACTGATTCACTGGTACGAAACCCGACACATTGCGTACGAACGCATCCCGCCGCATAATCCGGCCTGTACGCGGGTGGCGGGAACAACGCATCGGCTAAACATTACGTTTCCGGTGGATGGGGCAAGCTATCGCCTCAGTCGGCAGGAAAAGAACCAGCTATCGCTCAATGTTCAGGTGGGAAATGACGTAAAGAAGGTTTACTGGTATCTGAACGATCAGCTCATTCAAACAGCCGACCCGACGCAGGCCGTGTTCTGTCAGCCCCCCGCCGGAACTGTAAAAATTTCCTGTGTGGATGATCAGGGAAGGCATACGGACATCCGGGTGAAGGTGAGTTACGAGTAAGTCCGGCAGTTGGAACTGCTCTTACTGGTACAAGGTTTGGAAACCTGCACCAGTAAGGGCCAGGAAATCCCTCCCTTCTTCATGAAAAAACCGAGTCCCTCTGCATCAGGCACAGCAGGTACTGTACGAAAATGCGGAGGGACTCGGTTTTTCTTTCACTGGTACAAGCTTTCCAGCTTATCCCGGCGAGGTATTAGTCATCGCTGGCCGCTCCCAGAGCCCCGGAAACGAGCGAAACGATGAAGCTAAATATCAGGGCGATCAGCCAGTTATCAACGGCAAACCCGTCAACGAGGTAATCGGTCATTTTGATAATCAAAACGTTGATTACCAGCAGGAACAAGCCTAGCGTCAGAATCGTAATCGGAAGGCTGAGAATTTGTAAAATCGGCTTGACAAACGTGTTGAGTAAAGCCAGTACTACGGCTACGATCAGAGCCGTGGTGAAACCATCGACCGAAACCCCGGGCAGAAAACTGGCCACCAGGTACACGACAACGGCATTAATCAATAAACGGACAATAAGGCCCATAAGAAGAAGGTGTTAGTACAAGGGCTGAACATGCAAAATTTTGTACCAAAAACCTAAGTCTCCTAGTGATTATTGCCGCTCGCGGTGACGATCTTCGAGAATGGCAATGACCTCGTCAAGATCGATATTACGGTCTTCGAGCAGGATCAGGTAGTGAAACAGCAAATCTGCTGCTTCGTTTTTGAACAGCTGGTCGTCATTGGACATGGCTTCGATGACCAATTCAACGGCTTCTTCACCCACTTTCTGGGCAATTTTATGCGTACCACGGGCGAATAATTTAGCCGTATACGAACCTTCACTGGCGGATTGTTTCCGCTCCCGGATAATAGCTTTTAACTGATCTAAGAATTCAACGGCCATACAGAATGAGCAAGGTTGCCTTTAAAATGGGTAAAGTATGTCGGAAAGAGCCGATGCTCCTACCGGGGATTTTCTTCAAAAAAACAGGTATCCGCTCCCGTATGACACACGGGGCCCACGGGTTCTACCTTAATCAACAGCGTATCCTGATCGCAGTCGATACGGATTTCCCTGACGTGCAGAAAATGGCCGGAGGTTTCGCCCTTGGTCCACAGCCGATTTTTGGTACGGCTGAAAAAGGTTACTATCTGGTCGGACTCCGTTTTGGCGTAGGCTTCTTCGTTCATAAAGCCCAGCATGAGCACTTTATTCGTCTGAACGTCCTGGATGATCGCCGGAATCAGACCGCCGGCTTTTTCAAAATTCAGTTTCATAAGACTTGATTACAGTCGCATCGTGACGCCCTTTTCCTGGAGGTACATTTTCAAAGGCTGAATACCAATTTCCCGGAAGTGGAAAATACTGGCAGCCAGTCCGGCATCGGCTTTTCCGGTCGTGAATACTTCGTGGAAATGTTCCATTAACCCCGCTCCACCCGAAGCAATCACGGGAATACTGAGTTGTCCGGAAACCGCCGCCGTTAGCTCCAGAGCAAACCCGGCTTTGGTACCGTCGGCGTCCATGGAAGTCAGCAGTATTTCACCCGCCCCTCGTTCCTGAGCTTCTTTTGCCCAGGGCAAGGTACGCAGTTCGGTAGGCTTACGGCCCCCGTGCGTGTGTACGACGTGCTCGGTTGTCAGGCGAATTTCGTGGGTACTGACGCGTTCGTTACCAAAACGGCTGGTCGTGGTTTCCTGATGGCTCACCACGTCGCTGGGTACGGAAATCTCCCGCGTATCAATCGCTACGATGATACACTGCGAACCGAACTGCAAAGCCAGTTCGTCGATGAGTTCAGGCCGACGGACGGCCGAAGAATTGATTGAAATTTTATCGGCTCCGGCGTTAAGTAAGGCCGATACATCGGCTACGGAACTGATACCGCCGCCAACGGTAAAAGGAATATTCACGTGACGAGCTACATTACGAACCAGCTCTACGAGTGTTTTCCGATTATCGACGGTTGCCGTAATGTCGAGAAATACCAGTTCGTCGGCTCCCTGTTCGGCGTACAAAGCCCCCAGTTCTACCGGATCTCCGGCATCCCGCAGGTTCACGAAATTCGTTCCTTTGACCGTGCGTCCGTCCTTGATGTCCAGGCACGGAATGATGCGTTTGGTTAACATAGTGGCCTAGTTTTCAACGAAGGTACTTAAATCTTTCAGGGAAACCCGGCCTTCGTAAATGGCCTTCCCGACAATAACGCCATATACGTTCATTTCCGCCAGCTTCTCCAGATCAGCCATTGAACTTACGCCACCCGAGGCAATCACCCGCATGGCTGGCGATTGTTCCTGAAGTTTCTGGTACAGATCAAAGCTGGGGCCTTGTAACAAACCATCTTTGGCGACGTCGGTCGAAATGATGTACTGAATACCTTTTTCTTCCCACTGCTTCACGAAATCATACACCCACAGTTCCGTTCCTTCTTCCCAGCCGCTTACGGCAATGCGTTCGTTCTTGGCATCGGCTCCGAGAATCATTTTCTCACCGCCGTACTGACTCAGCCAGCTGGCAAACAAATCGGGATTTTTACGGCAATACTCCCGCCCGTCACCTGCGTTGCTCCGCTTTCGAAGACGATTTTCAGGTCTTCATCCGATTGCACGCCACCGCCAAAATCAACCTGCAAACGCGTCTGCGTAGTAATGGTTTCGAGTACTTTCCAGTTAATGACCTTCTTGGCTTTTGCTCCATCGAGGTCCACCAGATGCAGACGCGTCAGTCCGGCTCCTTCAAATTCCTTGGCTACTTCCAGCGGATGGGCGTTGTAGACGGTTTTCTGCGAATAATCGCCCTGCGTCAATCGAACGGCTTTGCCTTCAATCAAGTCGATGGCGGGAATAATAAACATAGCTACTTAGAGTTTCAGGAAATTTTCAAGAATGAGCTGCCCTTCTTTTCCGCTGATTTCAGCGTGAAACTGAGCGGCGTAGAAATTGTCTTTGTGCAGCATCGCCGAAAAGGGCACGACGTAATCGCAACTGGCTACCGTGTATTCACATACCGGAGCCGCGTAACTGTGGACAAAGTAAACGTACGGATTAGGCGTCATCCCCTCCATCAGCGGCGACTTCAAATCGTACAGATTATTCCAGCCCACGTGCGGTACCTTGAGTTCACCCGCCGGAAAACGTCTGACGTCCACCGGAAAAATGCCCAGTGCCTGCGTCTGGTTTTCTTCCGAATACTGGCACATCAGCTGCATACCCACGCAGGTGCCCAGTACGGGTTGCTGGAGCGTGGGAATGACACGGTCAAGGCCCTTTTCCCGCAGGTACGCCATCGCGGTTGAGGCTTCGCCAACGCCCGGAAAAATGACTTTATCGGCGGTACGGATCTCGGCCTCATCGTCCGTCCAGAGGTACGATGCCCCGATGCGTTCCAGAGCATATATGACGCTCTGTACATTGCCAGCGTTGTATTTGATAATGACGGTTTTCATAACCTTCAGCGATTACGTTCGATCATAAAAAAACGCCCGATTCGGTGAATCAGGCGTTTGTATCTGTTATTCGGTGTTTGCTAGACCATAAAACCGGAATCACATCAGCCTGTTCAGCGGAGCCATACATGGGAATGATGATGAAATACGGTGCAATTCATACGGCAAAAGTAGAAGAATTTTCCAGAAATCGCATTGCTACGAAAGGGATACATCCGCTTTTCTTTAAAACAGACTCATCTGATCGACTTTCGGTAAAAACTTAGGTAGCTTCAGTGACAAGCCCAGATGCGTATTCAATTCCTGAATCCAGTAGTTGGACAACTCGGGAGCACACTCGCTCTGTCCACAGTGAATAAACGCGTAGAGTTCCTCCAGCCCCTCCTGCTGCCATTTTTTAAGGCGTTGAATCCATTCGTCGGTACGGGTATAATCCGTAGGATGCAGCTCATTGCCTACGAAACGGATCACGGCTTTAGGAACCGTCAGCGTCTGATGCAACACATCCCGGCGACCCGACACATCGGTAATCACCGCCGCGTGCCCCGCCTCCCGCAGGATTTCACAGGTACGGGCCCAGATGCGGGGATTGGCAAACCAGTCCGGATGCCGGAATTCCACGGCAATCGTCATTCCTTCCGGAATGAGTTTCAGGAATTCCACCAAGCCTTTGCCTTTTTGCGGCGTATAAGCGGCCCCAGTTGCAGAAACGGAATGCCTAAATGATCGCCCAGTTTCAGTAACTGCCGACAGAAAAATTGCGTCGCGTCTTCTACACCAAGCAGTTCCTTTTCGTGACTGATGGCTTTAGGAAACTTGGGACAGTATTTGAAACCCGGCGTAGCCTCTTCCAGCCAACGCTCGATGGTTTCGTCGTTGGGCATCTGGTAATGGGTACCGTTGAGTTCGATGGTATTGAACTGTTGGGTGTAGTGAGCCAGTGCTTCTTTATCCTTCATGGCCGAAGGATAGATTTTGCCCAGCCAGCTTTTCTCCATCCAGACGGGGCAACCCACATACGCGGGCAAGGGATGAGCCACCGGCTGGCCCGACAATACCTGCGTATTCAGGGGCGAGTCGGCGGGAAGCGTAAAATTGATGGTATTGATTTGACCGGGTGAAACTTTACCAAAGTCCATGATACGTGCAAATTAGGTGGCATCCGTGATGAAAAAGTCAGGCCACCTTAGTCCCAGTCCTCGCCCAGTACTTTCCATACCAGGCCCGACTCGTAGCCTTTGCTCAGGGCGTACCGAACCAGTTTCTGTTTCCGTACCCGTGGGTCGGTATCTTTCAGGGAAGCGTCTTTCTTCGCCAGTAAGCTTTTCAGCGAGTCGTGGTATTCCGTCTGGTCAATTTCTTCCAGAGCGTTTTTGCGGTCGGTTTCGCCGAGGCCTTTCCGCCGCATTTCCATTTCGATTTTGATTTTTCCCCAGTGGCGGGTTCTGAATTTTCCCCGGGAAAAACTTTTGGCAAAGCGTTCTTCGCTGAGGTACCCGTCCTGAATTAATCGGGCCAGGATGGCTTCCGTATCTTCTTCGGATACATCCCAGGCGTTGAGTTTCTGACGGACTTCCTGCACCGTTCGTTCCTGGTAGGCACAAAACGAAGCGGCCTGTCGTAGGGCATCTGCATTCATGGCAAAAAGGGCTTAATTCTTAAAATTACGAATTTTTTAGCGAATTTGGAAGGCTTCATTCCTTTCTTTCTCGGGAGAAAACAGGGAATGCTTACCTTTGATTTTCTTACACTAGTTTATTCTTCTTCCCCCCACTCTACCCATGATTTTACAACTCTATCGATCCGCCTATAGCGGGCTTTCGCGATCTATATGGTTGCTGGCTCTGGTCATGTTTATCAATCGTTGTGGCACCATGGTCATTCCCTTTTTGGGCGTTTACCTGACGGAGTCGCTGCACCTGAGTATTGACCAGTCTGGCGTAATTATGGCTCTGTTTGGGGTTGGTTCCATTGGCGGCACCCTGCTCGGCGGACGACTTACCGACCGCCTCGGAGCCTACCGGGTTATGTGGGTCTGCCTGGGACTGGGTGGCCTAATGTTCCTGGTAGTAGGCCAGCTTAAAACGTTCGAAAGCTTATGCCTGGGCACCTTTGTACTGGGACTGGTTGCCGAGGGGTTCCGTCCCGCCGTTACGGCCGCAGTAGCCTTGTACAGCACACCCGAAAACCGAACCCGTTCGTACTCGCTGAACCGCCTGGCCCTGAATCTGGGCTGGTCGGTAGGGCCAGCGGTAGGTGGCTGGCTGGCATCCATTGATTACTCGCTACTGTTTTGGGCGGACGGCTGCACCTGTCTGGCCGCGACGCTTCTGCTGGTACTGATTCTACCTCAATCTTCCGTTTCACACGAAAGTCAAACCGTTCAGCAATCCCGTCAGGATTCGGCCTATCGGGATACGCATTTCATGATTTTCATGGTTTTTGTTACTCTATTTGCCATTACTTTTTTTCAGTTGTTCTCAACGGTTCCGCTCTACTACAAGCAGGTGTATCACCTACCCGAAAATCAGATTGGTACACTCATGGCCCTGAATGGCGTGCTGATTGTAGCCGTCGAAATGGTACTGGTACATCAACTGGAAAATCGTTTTGTCCATTTACGGCTCATGGCCATTGGAACCTTACTGGTGGCTATATCTTACCTCATTTTTAATGTATTCTTTGGTGTCATCTGGTTAGTAGTGGCCATGATCCTGGCTACGCTGGCCGAAATGTTAGCCATGCCTTTTATGAACTCGTACGCCATTGCCCGCTCGAAACCTCACAATCGGGGACAGTACACGGCAGCTTATACGGCCTCGTGGTCCATTGCTCAAATTTCAGCTCCCCTGCTCGGTACCCAGTTTATCAGTCGCGTCGGCTTTGCATCGGCCTGGTGGTTGATGATCAGCTTTTCACTAGTGGCTACCATCGGTTTTTTAAGCCTTTCGTACCGTTCTAAAAAAAGTTGAAGTTTTCATAAAAAACTATGAGACTATTTTTCAAGCCTGAAACTTTCAGATAGGGTTCGCCGTTTTACATACAATTGCGACTAAAACGAATAAAAGACCCGACTACTCAATTAGCCGGGTCTTTTGTTTTTCCTTCATTTGTAGCTTACAATTTCAGCTTTAGGTGACTCGCTTCATCCTGGGTCAGCGTCTTCAGTTTTTCAAGCGAGTGTTTTAGCTCGTCCCTATGATGGCTGATCAAGGCCTGCACCCGATCCTCCCCACTTTGGTTATTCTGCCACTCCTGTTGGTACTTCTCCAGATTTGCCTCTTCGGCACAGCACAACGCATCCAGAATAGCCTTGGAATCATGACCGGACAGTTTCGAGCGGAAGTCAATCCATAAATTGTGTAAATCTCCGGAAAGGGTACTTTGCTCTTCCCATTCCAGATTCAATTCCTGCAAGAGTGTTCGGATTTCTTCCATCATCTTTCTGCTTTCCCGTTCTCCATTACCAAACATCTCTTTTAAATGAGATTCGTTCGCTTCTTCCCGAGCGTTCTGGTACTGCTCATGGCGATCACTGCAGACCGCATACAGGAAATTTAATATTTGCCTTTGTTCACTTACATCCATAGCGATTGCTCTTCGAAAGAGTGGTTTATTGCTGAGAAAGAAAGGTCCATCGTTGTATTACCTCGAAAACAACATCCGCTTGAAACCGAAAATGTAGTGCCACTTCCCTAGTCCAGAGAATCTGGCTTATCTTTCGAAAAGTTACCTGATCTGGACTACCTTTTTATTGACTTTTACCGCCCCTTACTACTTTATTCCCATGCTTATTCAAGCCAGTTGTCAGATTGAACTAGAAGCTATAGGACACGTTCCTGCCGTTTTCATGCTTCGCCCCCGCAGTGGAGCCAGCCAGTTTATCGTTAAAGAAGAATACATTGTAGATCCCCTGGTCCAGATCACTGAATACACGGATTCGTACGGCAATCTTTGTCAACGGCTAATGATTCCCCCGGGTCCTTTCCGGCTGGAGTCACGTGTAACCGCTGATTGTGCCGATCAAATTGATGTCCATACGCAGGCAGACTGGGTACCCGTATCGAATGTACCCGATGAAGTCATGCAATTTTTGTTGCAGAGTCGCTATTGTGAAGCCGATAAACTGGGTGGACTCGCCGCAGAAATCATTCAGGGCTATCCTTTGGGATACGCTCAGGTAGAGGCCATTCGACAATGGATTTACAATAACATCCGGTACGAATACGGCGTGACAAATTCTTCTACGTCGGCGATGGACATCACGCTGAATCGCGTGGGCGTCTGTCGTGATTTTGCCCACCTGGGCATTGCCTTGTGTCGCAGTTGTAACATTCCGGCCCGTATGGTAGTTGGGTATCTGTATGAGCTTGATCCGATGGATCTACACGCCTGGTTTGAAGCCTACATTGGGGATCGCTGGTATACATTTGATCCGACCCAGCCACAACCCCGGGGGAACCGCATTGCCGTCGCTTATGGTCGCGATGCTGCTGACGTAGCTTTTGCTTCTTACTTTGGTGGCGTCAACTTCAAAAGTTTACACGTACAAGTAGAAGCTGCTCAACCGCTCCCTATTTCCCCCAGCTTTTCATAAAGTTTGAGAACGAAAACTTTTCTTTAAGGGTATTTTTTTCTACATATTTTCTGCAATTGCTCTACATAAGTAATCGTCTTCGCTACTTACTGTTGTATTACGCCAAGCCATTGGTGTGAAAAGAAGTGGTTTTAAAACTTAGGTACATTTCTTTAATTATTAGCTTGTCTTTAGTTACGTCTCAATACTTAAACAAAAACAAATTATGAAAAAACAAGCTATGTACTGGTTGGGGATGGGCCTGCTGAGTTGCTCACTTTTAATCAATTGTACTGCAAAGGATAAACATAAGGCTGCTGAAGATGCCCAGGAAGCTCAGGATAAGGTAGAGCGTGCAACCGACCGAGCGGCAGACAAGACCAAAAAAGCTTTCGACGATGTAGCTACGGATGTTAAAGACGCGGGTCAGGAAACGAAAGAAGACTGGCAACGCGAGCGTTCGGAATTATCCGTGAAAGTAGAAGACCAGAAACTAGCCTTGCAGAAAGAGATTGACCGGGTAGATGGTAAAATTAAAGTAGCGAAAGACAAAGAAAAGATTCGTTGGCAAGAGCGGAAAGCGAAGCTGGAAGTAAAACGTGATGAACTGGACGCATCCCTGAAAAAGATTCAAAACAACGCTAAAGAAGACTGGAAAGAATTCAAACGGGATCTTAATCGCAAGGTTGACGAAGCTCAAAAGAGTTTACAGGACTAAGTACAAATACCGTGTAGCCCGAAATCCCCCATATTCCTCAAGGTTCTGGACGTCTCCTTCCAGTCGGTTCCCTACTCTATACGTTAGAGGCAATTTGGATCAATCAGTCAAGTCTTCTCTGCTTTTTTAACAAATAATATATCTCCTGTAATTGCTAAAACTAATAAGGCTCCGATCAGTAATGACCGGAGCCTTATTAAGGCAATAAATAAGTTTTTCCCCTAATCCAGAACTGACTCTACCAATCTGAAGCTCAAAGGTTTTTCCAGGAAAGCATCGGCACCGCTGGCGAGAGCTCTTTCACGTAGATTGCTCATCGCACTAATCATTACAATGCGGCTCTCCGGATACAATTGTCGCCAGCTGGGTAAGGCCTCAAGACCAGTACCATCGGGTAAATTATTATCAAGAAAAACAACGTCTGGATTGACATGGTGCAACTGCTCCAAGCCGTTGCGAAGATTATTAGCGTAGCTCACTTCTGCCTTTTTTCTGCGAAGAAAACTTCCTAGCAGCATACATAAATCCTCTTCATCATCTACGATCAAAACCTTCATATTGTCTCCGTATATACTCGGAAGATACGTGGGCATATCTTATACATTTTATAGCCAAGACTTAACAAGTCTATCATAATCTTTTATGTATGAACCAATTAAGTTAAAAAAAGATTGGGCAATCCGGTGGACTTGCCCAATGCCGATCTTCCACCTACTAAACACCTGTACGGTGCGGTATCCAGGGTAATAGTTTTTAAAATAATATACCAAAGCGTTTTTGAGAGTTTTTTTCCCCACTTTGAGTCATCTGTTAATCTTTTCGAAAAAATGGATGATTTTTCATATTTCTTGTTTTTCCCCGAAATTTTAATACCATTTGATAACTTATACTTAATATCTACCAGTATGCGAAAAAATCCCTCTTATTTTTGATTTGCTGGCACGGCTGTTTTTTCAATGTTACCCGAATCAAAAGTTTCACTATTTAAACAGGAGGATGTCATGTCTAATAATGGAAAAATCTTTTTAGGAATTGTTACTGCAGCTGCTGCTGGAGCAGTAATCGGTCTGTTGTTCGCTCCCGACAAAGGAGAGGATACGCGTGGTAAGATGAAAAAGCAAGTGGGTGATCTGGCCGATGAAGTACTGAAAGCGATTCAGAAAGGTAAAATCTCTTTGGAAGATCTGAAGAGCCAGGCTGTATCGAAAGCCGGTGACTTAAAAGATAAAGCACGTTCGAAATTCGAAGACCTGCAGGATCAGGCTGACGAAGCTAAGCAAACTGCGAAGCAAAAAGTGAACGAGCAACTCGGTTAATTTTGATGACTGATTAGTCAAAGATTAGTCGATCATAAACGGGGGGCTCACGTTTGAGTTCCCCGTTTGTTATTAATTACAGGTTAGCATCCTCCAACTGATGTAATTCTTTTGATGTAAATCTACTTTTTTATTCATCGCTCTCAACCCTTATGGAATCAATAAAGGACCTTCGCGAATCAGCCGAAGATTTGTTTGCACGTGTTACCGACTATATAGAGGCCCGCTGGAATATGGCGGTGCTACAAACGGCCGACAAAACGGCTGATATCGTCTCGTCCGTTGTTGCCGCTTTGATTGTTAGTGTATTTGGTGGACTCGTTTTACTGTTTGGCAGTATTGCCCTGGCCTGGTGGATTGGTGAATCGGTTGGTAGTGTGGCGGCAGGATTTGGCTACGTAGCTCTTGGTTATGCCTTACTGACTCTGATTTTATTCCTGATTCGTGATAAATTTATTAAGATCCCGCTCCTTAATACCTTCATCAAACGCTTCTACTACGAAAAAGACGCACCGAAAAAGTAGTCTTTACTTTCGACTTATTTGATCATGACCATGAACAATAGAATAGAAAACTTATCCGATTTACAGGCTGAACGAGCCCGTTTGAAAAATCAGATTGAAACGTCAAGGGTAGGAATCCGGCGGCAGTTTGATGACATCAAAGAAGATATAAATCCCGCCCGGCAGATTGTTCAGACCTTTACTCATTTGATGAGTAAGCCTAAAAATAACGCCCTGCAAATGGGGGTGGTACGAGGCATCGACATGGCGATCTCCTACTCGCCCATTGGTCGAATGGCTTGGCCTTTGCGGTTCATCATTCGTTTTCTTCTGAAACGGGCTACGGCTAATTACTTATCGTCCAATCAAAATCATTTGCTTCAGAAATCGCTAAACTGGGTAAAAGACGTATCCGACGACGACCCACAACCGAAGCTGATTCATATTACGGATGTGAAGCCGAAGAAAAACTGGAAGGAAAAATTCTTCCGCTGGTTGAAAGACGCTACTGCCGAAGATGATATTCCGAGAGCTCATGTCGTAGAGTCGTTACCCCTGGTGCAACCGGAACGACCCATTCGAACACCTCTATAAATTTGTGTATTCAACAAAAAAGCGATTTCTTACGAGAATCGGCTTTTTTGTTGAATACTGGTTATCTTATTTCCAGGGGATGGAAGCAATGCTAAGCCAGAACTGACCAAAACTTTTGACAATCTGTAAAAGCTGATCGAAAGAAATTGGCTTAGTGATGTAACAATTGGCCCCCGACTCGTAAGTACGTAGAATATCCCGTTCGGAATTCGAAGTAGTCAGGACCACTACCGGGATTGCTTTTAATTCAGGGTTTTGCTTGATTTCTGATAAGGCCTCCCAGCCGTCTTTCCGGGGCATATTCAGGTCCAGAAAAATGATACCGGGACGCGGATACTTTTCTGCATCAGCATACGGACCCTGATGGTGAAGAAACTGCATTAGCTCTACTCCATCGGCTACAAAAAATATATCGTTGGTTAATTGGCTGTCCCGAAAAGCGGTTCGGATTAAAAAACGATCATCTTCATCATCATCAGCCACCAAAATGGGAATCTGTGTATTCATACCTGCACCAGGCTCAGGGCCATACGCTATTGCTGTCTAATCGCCCTTAAAGATACGGCTATTTTTTTATTCTGCTGTACTGGCTAAAGTCTGCCTACCGGTTTCAATCGGCAGGTAGATCGTAAAAACCGCTCCTTCCCCCGGTTTACCTTCCGCAAGGATATAACCTTCGTGGTTAGTCACCACACGCCGACAAATGGCCAGTCCAATTCCAGTACCTCCGTAGGCCGACTTAGCGTGTAACCGTTGAAAAATTACAAAAATTTTCTCTGCGTATTCGGGTTCGAACCCGATCCCGTTGTCAATGATCTGTATCCGATGATACGATTGTTCTTTCTTTAGATCCGAATCCAATGTTACAATTTCAGAACCTTCCACTTTCTGGTAGGTGATTTGAATAACTGGAAGGACGTCAGCCCTGGTAAATTTCAGGGCATTACTGAGTAAGTTCAAAAAAAGCTGCCGTATCTGTGAGGGATAGCCCTGAAGAGTAGGCAGGGATTGTACGTCAATCGAAACCTGCCGATCAGCAATCACTTCTGAGAGATCGGATTTTACTTCGTCCACTACTTCATTCAGGCTAACGGTTTGCAGCTTATCAGTACGACTTACCATTCGCGAAAATGTCAACAGGTCATTAATCAGCCCCTGCATGCGTTCAGCCGCGTTGGCGATTTTGTCCAGCATGGCCTGCCCATCTTCCGTCAGTTGCTCACGTTGCCGCATGAGCAGACGGTCTGCAAACGCTCTGATCTTCCGCAAAGGTTCCTGTAAATCGTGGGAAGCGACGTAAGCAAACTGTTCCAATTCAGCATTCGAACGGTTAAGGGCTTCAACTTTCTTCTCCAGATCAATCTGGGTCAGCCGCCGCCGGCGAAGTTCAATGTTGAGTAACGTCGCGGAAATAATCAGCAATCCTCCCGCCAGCAGAGCTAACGTTAGTAAATAGGTGGGAGCCAGATTAAACTCCCGCTGGCGAGCCTTCAACCGACTCGTTAGCAACTTGCTTTCTTCTTTTTTAATTTCATCAATCTGCTTTTGCATGGCATCCATGATGGCTTTGCTCTTGAGAATGGTAGCATCCTGATTCTGCATCTTGTCAATGCCCTTGAGCTGCGTATCCATACTTTCCCATTTATCACGAGCCAGACTTTTGAAGACTGCCAGCCGTCGCAACTGAGGTACATTATCGTTGAGCAGGATCTGCATGCGTTGAGCAGAAGCTTCGTACTCGCTTCGCATCTGTTCATACGATTTGACAAATAGTTTATTGGACGTAAGCAAATACCCACGAATGCCAGATTCCGCTTCTTTGACGTACGAAATCAGTCGTTCACTCTCATTAATAGTTCTATACGTATGCTCGACCCGCTCGCTAAACCATTCCGTAGAGCGTACCTGATCTAAACATAGATAAGTCAGCAATACCAGTATGGCAATGGCGGAGGCAGCAGCGATATTGAGTAGCCAGACGTTCGAAGACTTCATTTACTAATTGGATACCAGACGAGTGGTTATATTTCTACAATTTGGGGAAATAAGAGGAGGCAAAAAAAGGCAGTTTTCCGCCAAAAGAAAAGAGAAGAGGAAAGCAAAAAAATAAACTCGTCGGTATCATTCGTTCAAAAGTGGCTTGATTATCAACAAAAAAACGTGCTAGGTGATCGAAATCATCCTCAATTAGGGAGGATTTGTCTGGATAAGTCTCGCGTGGCTTGACTTTATGAATAGGTACAGTACTTCAGTTACCGCCTTAAATTATCCAAACCACAATATGAGCACTTCAGTTAACCTCTCGCAAACTCAGAAACAAACCCTGCGGGTTGCTCCCCAGCAGATACAGTTTTTAAATTTCTTGCAACTTTCTACCTTAGAGCTTGAGCAGCACTTACGGAATGAATTAGAGGAAAACCCTCTGCTGGAAGAAGGTGCCACTGAAAAGGAGTCGAACGATGAGGGCGAAATGGAAATGTCGTCGGACGAAAGGGATGACCATACGGCCGATTACGAAACGCCAACTAACGTCGAAGACTACCGGGACTGGGACGAATTTTCGAATGATGATATTCCTGAATATAAAACGCGACTAAGTCAGGATCCCAACGCAGAAGATGATTTATACTCTTCTCCGATCGTTGAACAGGAAACCTGGCGGGAAGCAATTAAGGAACAAATTCGCTGGATGAATCTAAAGGATCGTCAGCGGGCTCTGGCCGAATTTATTATTGATTCTCTCGACGATGATGGCTTCCTACGCAGCGATGCGGATGCCCTAGCCGATGATTATTCGTTCGGGCATGGAATTTTTGTAGATGGTTCGGAAGTCGAAGAGGTTATTGCAGCCATTCACGATGAGCTTGAACCCGCCGGTTTGGCAGCTCGTGATTTACGCGAATGTCTGCTCCTCCAGCTTGAAAGTCGCCGGGCTACCGCAGCAACACTGCGAGCCATGGATATTGTCAGCGAATGCTTTACTGAACTTTCCAATCGTAACTTTGAAAAGATCTGTAAGCATTTGAGTATTGATCAGGATGAATTACGAGTGGCTATTGCCGAAATTGGTAAACTCAATCCTAAACCCATCGTTGGAGGTAACAACGATTCAGTAGTCGTAAAACGTGGAATTATTCCCGACTATGTTTTGCACTACGACGATTACGGACGGATTGAAGTAGCACTGAACCGAGGCAACTGGCCTGATATTCGGGTGAATAGCTCGATTATTGGTCTAGTAGATACCAGTCGTGAACGCGGAGCCGCTACGTACCTGAAAAATAAGCTGCAATCGGCTCAATGGTTGGTTGATGCGATTCGTCAGCGGGAAAATACGATGCACCGTGCCATGCGAATGCTGGTGGAATTGCAGCGTGGCTTTTTGAAACAGGTGACGTACGGAATCTCAGACCGATGATTCTCAAAGATGTAGCCGATCGAATTGGTATGGATATTTCCACCATTTCACGGGTTACCTCGGGGAAATACGTACAAACACCGTTTGGCCTGATTCACCTGAAAGACCTGTTTACCGAAGGGATTCGGACGGAAGACGGTCACGAAGTTTCGAACAAAGCGATTCAGCAGGCACTCGTGGAACATATTTCCTGCGAAGATAAACGCAATCCGTTCAATGACTTCGATCTGATGCGATTACTCGCTACGCAAGGATACAAGATTTCACGTCGGACCGTCGCCAAATACCGTGATCAATTAGGTATTCAGTCTGCCCAGTTCCGACGGGGCGTATAACCTTTGAGCAGATAATAATCGTTTGTTGTTAATAAAAGAGCATTTCACACCCATAAGGCTCTGATTCAAGTGAGGGTAATGGTAGATTTTCTATGCAGAAAATATTAGTAATTGACGACGATACGGACATTTGTCTGCTTCTACGGCGATTCTTGGGGCGTAATGGCTTCGAGGTCGCCATTGCTCATAATGGAACTTCAGGTCTTGAAATCCTTACTGATTTCAAGCCCGATTTAGTCATGACAGATTTCCGCCTGGGAGATATGGACGGGGGCGAATTACTGGTTCGTATTAAAGAACAGTTTCCACACGTACCCGTCATTGTCATCACTGGTTATTCAGATATTAAGATCGCTGTAAACGTGATGAAACAGGGTGCGTACGACTACGTAACCAAGCCCCTGTTCCCGGATGAAATCTTAGTAACGATTCGGAAAGCACTGGATCAAAGTGCCGCTCAACCTGCAGCTCCGAGCGTAAATGGTGAAACCGGAACTTCTACTCCGGCTCCTAAACGGCCTACGGGCTCCGAACAGTATATCTTCGGCAATGGTCCGGAATCCAAGTACCTGTATCGTCAGGTGGATCTGGTGGCTCCTACCAATTATAGCGTTATTATTTACGGCGAAAGTGGTTCGGGTAAAGAAGCCGTTGCTCAGGAAATTCACAAACGCAGTAAACGTTCCAGTGGACCTTTTGTCGCTATGGACTGTGGTGCTATTTCCAAGGATCTGGCTGGTTCGGAATTATTCGGGCACGAGAAGGGTGCTTTTACCGGAGCTCTTAATCAGAAAATTGGGCACTTCGAGCAGGCACACGGGGGTACGCTTTTCCTGGATGAAGTAAGTAACCTGCCTTATGATGTACAGGTTTCTCTCCTGCGGGTAGTACAGGAACGAAAGTTACGACGACTGGGCGGTACAAAAGAAACGCCTATTGATGTACGTATCATTGTGGCCTCGAACGAACGTCTGATTGAATCCGCTAAAAAAGGAAAATTCCGGGAAGACCTTTACTACCGTTTTAACGAATTCAGCATTGACGTACCGCCGCTTCGCGAACGTAATGCAGATATTCTGGTATTTGCCGATTATTTCCTGCAGGCAACCAATGGAGAGCTGGGCAAGCAGGTACGTGGCTTCGCAGACGATGTAGTGGATCTGTTCATGCGATATGAATGGCCGGGTAACCTTCGGGAAATGCGTAACGTTATCAAACGGGCTACGCTGCTGACGGATAGCGAAAGCATTCAGTCGCGGGATCTTCCCTTTGAGATTGTGCACTTTAACAAGTTACAATCCATGGAGACGAATACACCACCCGTTACTCCTGTTTACGTACCCGAGATTCCGGTTATTCCTCCGCAAACGTACTACAGTGAACCACCCGTGGGCGTGATAGCTCCCGAAGTTCCCAAAGGTGAAAAGCCTAATCTGCGGTCAGCTGCTCTGGAAGCCGAATATGACATGATTCTAAAGACCCTTAAACAGGTCAATTTTAATAAAAGTAAAGCGGCCCAATTGCTGGGTATTGACCGAAAAACGCTTTACAACAAGATGAAAAACTATCACTTGTCTTAGGTGATTTCCGGGCATGCTCCTGTTTACGTCAGAAGCATGCCCCTTTGATATTGTCGCTTCTTTTAGCTTATCAGTATGTCTCAGCTTTATGATAGTAATGCCTACCTTCGGGAAGCTGAATCTTTGTTACGCTTTGGCACATTCGACTGGTCGAGTACTACAAAAGAATTCTACTGGTCAGAGGGTTTATTCCGTGTTCTGAGCTTTCCGGCTGAACTTCGTACGCCACCCACAGTGGATTGGTTCTATGAGCAGATCGTGGAGGTAGATCGGGAACATGTGCTTGAATCTGTTCAAAAAGCTCTTGAACACAAGCTTCCTTTCCAGATTCAGTATCGTATTCTGGACTATACGGGCAACGAACTCGTTTTGATGAGTCGTGGGAACGTACTTTCGATTCCTGAAACCAACGATGTGCGATTGGTAGGCATTACGGCCGACCTGACCGCTCATTATCTTTTTGAACAGGAATTAAAGGCAAAAATGGAAGCCCTGGACCGGTCAAATTTTGAGCTGGAACAGTTTGCCTACATTGCTTCGCACGACTTACAGGAGCCGCTTCGCAAGATTACGTCATTTGGCGAACGACTGACGAGCCGCTACCAGGAAAACTTAGGTGAAGAAGGCAAGCATTACCTTTCCCGGATGCTCGGAGCAACGCAGCGGATGAAATTGCTCATCGAAAGTCTGCTGAGCTATTCCAGAATTTCGCGTCCGGAGGAACCTTTCACCCCTGTCAACCTAAACGAAGTTGCCAGAAATGTACTCAGTGATTTTGAATTACGGCTCACGGAAACGGAAGCGACAGTAGAGGTAGGTACGTTACCGACCATCTCTTCCCTACCCACGCAGATGCACCAGTTATTTCAGAATTTACTGAGCAATGCCCTGAAATTTACCAGCTCCGACCGTAAACCGCACTTGACGATTACCTCAAGCCTGTTAACGCGGCAGGAAATGGCTGAACATCGCCTGTTACCGGGTACGCTGTACCACAAGATCGCCCTGAGCGACAACGGGATTGGCTTTGAACCGGGGCAGTCGGAACAGATTTTTACTTTGTTCAAACGATTACACGGACGCTCTGAATACGAAGGAGCAGGCATGGGATTAGCGATTTGTAAGCGAATTGTTGAAAACCATGGTGGCATTATCTACGCTCAGAGTAAGCCTGGTGAGGGTGCAACCTTCGTACTGATCTTTCCTGAACAACAGAAAGTAAAATGAGGTAGGAACCTAAGCGTAGACCACAAACACCGCAAGCCCTCCCTCCTACGTTTTATAGGAGCGTCATGAAACACATTCTCAAGAAACCGGTAGTGTTACTCATTGCCGACGATGATGAAGAGGACCGGAAAATGACCCGGGAGGCTTTCGAGGAAAATTTCGTTTTGCACGAAATCCATTTGGTGGTTGATGGTCTGGAACTGATCGACTATCTGTTTCGCCGGGGAGTTTATGCCGATCCCGAACGGAGTCCAAGACCCGGTTTGATTTTACTGGACCTGAATATGCCCCGCATGGACGGTCGCCAGGCCTTGGAGCAAATCAAATCGAATCCTGACTTACGGAGTATTCCGGTTGTAATCTTAACGACTTCACACGCAGAAGAAGACATTATCAGGAGTTACAATCTGGGCGTGAATTGCTTCATCAATAAACCCGTAACTTTTAAAGATTTTATCGAAGTCACACAATCCCTTGGGCGATACTGGTTTGAAGTAGTTCAGCTACCTTCGCCCTAGGATTAACCTATACCTTCGTTTCACCTTTAAATGCTCTCTGGCGAGCAGGGAGGAATTATGAATAATGTTACGAGAGTCTTAATCGTGGATGACGATGAGGACGATTACCTGCTCACAAGCGACTACCTGCGAGACATTCCAGGAAGTCAGTTTGCGTTAGAGTGGGCCAACAGCTACTCCAGTGCTCTGGAAAAGCTCAAAACCAGCAATCCCCAAATTGCATTCGTCGACTTCTTTCTCGGAGCCAAAACGGGCCTTGACCTCATCGAGGAAGTTCACGCCATTGGTCTGTCAACACCTATGGTATTACTGACGGGTCGCGGTGACCGCAAGGTAGATGAGGAAGCTACCAAACGGGGAGCCGTCGACTACCTGGTCAAACGGGATTTGAACGCTGAAAAACTCGAACGCTGTATCCGTTACGCCCTCGAACGGGCTGCTACGCTTAACACTTTACGCGAGAGTGAACGCCGATACCGGAGTTTGTTCAATCAGCTACGGGAAATGATTTTTCTGGCGAGTCCTTCGGGAGAGTTTTTGTACGTCAATCCGAATGGTAGTGAATTACTGGGCTATACTCCGGATGAATTCACCCAGAAGCGAATGCCCGAATTGTTTGAGAGCACGGATCGCTACGCCATTTTCTCATCCATACTGGAGCAATTCGGTGAAATCGAAGATTTCGAAGTAGCCTTACAAACCAGTCAGGGCGAAAAACGGTACTGTACGATTTACGCCAGTGTCCAGAATGACGGTTTCGGTAGCCGACAGATTCAGGGGATTGTTCACGATATCACAGCTCGAAAGAAAGCCGAACGGGACACTCTGCTTACGGAAAAGCTCGCGGCTACCGCCCGTCTGGTGCGTACGCTGGCCCATGAAGTGCGTAATCCGCTCACAAACATCAATTTGTCAGCGGACGAATTGCTCACGGGAATGGAAGACGATACGCTATTGATGTATCCCCAGATCATCAAACGCAATTCTCAGCGAATTAATGATCTGATTTCGGAGCTTCTTAATTCCTCCCGGCAGGCGGAAATCAATCTGGCTGATTTCTCGATCCACCAGATTCTCGACGAGACGCTGGCTCTGGCAATGGATCGGGTTCAATTGAAGAACATTACGTTACAGAAAGATTACGGCGAAGATTGCTTTGTAAAAGTTGATAAAGAGAAAATCAAAATTGCGATTCTCAATATCATTGTCAATGCCATTGAAGCCATGGAACCCGAAGTGGGTATTCTTCACGTGCAAAATCACGTAGCCGGTGATTTTTGCTACGTAGCCATTGAAGACAACGGATCGGGCATTCCGGCTGAGAATCTGGGCCGTTTGTTTGAGCCTTATTTTACATCCAAGAACAATGGAATTGGACTGGGTCTGGCGGCTACGCTGAGTATCGTGCAGTCGCACAAAGCCCGTATTGATGTCGAATCAGAGGTGGGTGTAGGTACGGCCTTTACGATTTCATTTCCGCTGGCCGGAACCGAATCCGAAGATTTTTAATACCGATAGATACTAGTACATAGAAAGCCCTCGCTTGTGCCTAAACGAGGGCTTTTTTTATTCGCTCATAGGTAAACGCATGATTCTTTCTCGGTGCATTTCGCCCCATCTGCTCAGGGATTCCAGCACATCCTGAAGCGTACCGCTGTATTCCGTCAGTTCGTATTCAATAACCACGGGCGTTTCCGTATGCACCACCCGCTTTACGAATCCATTGATTTCCAGCTCTTTTAGTTCGTGGGAAAGTACCCGGGCCGAGATCCCTTCTACCGCTCGTTGAATCTCATTAAATCGTTTGTTTCCTTCCTGCAGGGCAATGATGATTCGCAGTTTCCACTTTCCACCAATGACGTACAAGGCATCGCCAATGGCTCCCAGCTTGTTAGTACACGCCTGAGCAGACAACGGAAGCTTTTCTTGTAGCTGAAACATAACAACTGATTTTTAAGTCCTTGCACTAACCCAAAGGTTACCACTAACCTTTTGTATACTGCTAACTTTTAGTAAGCGAAAGTACATACGTTTGTTTCAAAAACACAACAATGAAAGCAACGAACCTTATTTACTGGATAACCACTGGATTAGTAGCGGTGATGATGAGCTTTTCGGCCTATTTATACCTGACTAATCCAGAGATGGAAAAGGCTTTCCAGCACCTAGGCTTCCCTGCGTATTTTCGCGTGGAGCTGGCCATTGCTAAAGTACTGGGTGTTGTGGGTCTGGTAGTTCCTTTTACGGGCCGGTTGAAAGAATGGGTCTACGCTGGCTTTACGATTAATTTCATTTCCGCATTCATTGCTCACATGGCTGCTGGCGATCCCCTTTCGGGTAGCGTGGCTCCGCTGATTTTTCTGGCACTGCTCCTAACCTCGTACGTAACGTATCATAAACGCCAAAAACATACAGCTCCAGCGTCGGCATTTACCGCTTTAGCCTAGTTTTAAGTCCATAAAAAAGCCGTATCGAACGCTCGATACGGCTTTTTTTATGGAAAATGCATTCCCTTACTGTAACACTTTTTCCGGTGAAGCCGTCGATTGTTTCTCCCGGAATACGGCAATAAACAGCAGGAGAATGATGCCCGCGATGCCCGCCGGTACCATCCAGTACCCACTCCAGTTCACCCCCGCTTCCGTCGTAAAGGTATCTTTCAGAACGCCCGAAATGTACGAGCCGATGCCCATTCCTACCCCATAGGTAGCAAACGTAATCAGACTTTGAGCCTGCGTTTTGATGCGTTCACCGGCTTTGTTATCGGTATAGATTTGTCCGGTTACGAAGAAAAAGTCGTAGCAAACGCCGTGCAGAATGATTGCCATGTACAGAATCCACTCGCCGGAACCCGCATCGCCGAAACCAAAGCACAGAAAACGCACAATCCAGGCAATCAATGCGACAATGAACGTCCACTTCACACCCAGTTTGCTATACGATAGCGGTAACAGCAACATAAAAATCACTTCGGAAGCCTGTCCCAGCGACATTTTGTTTTCTACGTTCGTCATACCGGAATCCGTCAGCGAAGGGTTCGCCATGGCGTAGTAAAACGAAAGCGGAATACAGATCAGAATCGAAGACAGGAAGAAAATAGCGAAAGACCGATCTTTGAACAGTACAAAGGCATCGGTTCCGAGAATCTGGGAAGCTTTAGCCGGACCCGTTGCCTTGGGCGGCGTATCGGGTAAGAAAAACGAAAAGACGCCCAGAATCAACGAAGCAACCATGGCAAACTGGAAGATCGTTACCTGATCCCCTACGCCCAGATAACCCACAATGTTCGCCACCACAATCCACGCAATCGTTCCGGCGACACGGATGTTGGGGAATTCCTTTTCCGGACTCGCCATCTGGTTCATGGCAATGCTCGTCGCCAGAGCCAGCGTTGGCGTAAAGGTGAGACAGTACGCCAGAATCAGCCAGAAAAACTGATCGGGATTCGTTGCCTGCGTTAGAAAATACAGAACGGCAGCCCCCAGCAGGTTCAGTACACCCAGTACTTTCTGAGCTGAGAAATAACGGTCTGCAATCATCCCCACGAAAAGGGGGCAATCAGCATCGCAATCGAAAACGTCGAAAAGGCAGCACCTTGTTGTTCACCCGTAGCTCCCAGTGTCGTTCCCAGGTACTTGGTTACTTGACCATACCACGATCCCCAGCAGAAAAACTGGAGAAACATCATGAGCATGAGTTGAATCCGAACGGTAGACTTCATTAGCAATGTAAAAGTTAGAATAGAGTAAAACAGACGAGAGATCGTACGTAAAAAGAATCAACGTACTTGCATAGAGCCACGCGGTCGGAGTTTTCTAATGCGAGTATACCCATTTTTTTGCGATTCTGTCCCGCTCTAGCGACGAGTTTCGCCAGCATTTCGGCAAAATCCGCCGGATTGCGTTCATTTGTCTACGGCTATGTCAGGGATACATAACGGGTTCGAGGCAGAAGCTTCCCGTTGTCTGTAATTCAATTGTATCTTTGAGCCGTTTGAAAGCTGCATGGAATGAAAAACAAAAACCTCACGACTGAACCGCCCTCTGTTGCGACTGCTGGAACTTCCCGAATCCTCCTTTATGTATACGCTGCTTTATTAGCTTTGATTGGATGGTTTGTTTTTCAGTACATCTTCGACAAAAAACTTTCACTAACCGGCGACGCTACGGATTACTACATTTTAGGTAAAGCCATTGCTCAGGGGGATGGCTACGTGGGCATCACGGGTCCTGAACGCGTACCGGCCAATCACTTTCCGCCAGGGTACCCCTTTGTGATTGCGATGATCATGCGGTTGTTTTCGGACAAAACGACGACCATTCAGGCCTTCAACGGCTTTTTCCTGGTGATATCCCTGATACTACTATTCGACATTTTTCGCCGGATGGGCCGGAATATTCATCTGGCTTTTGTCGGGGCATTACTGGTGGCTCTCAACTTTCACATTTTACAGTACGCAACCATGATGATGAGTGAAATGACGTATTTCTTCATTTCGCTGCTGGCCCTGTGGTTTTTCGTAAAGTCAGACTTCAAACGTCCAGCCTGGAAAGATCCCTACTTCTGGGGCTTTGCTCTGGGTGTAGTGGCTTCGTACTACGTGCGGCAAACGGGACTGATGATGCTGGGCGGAGCCGGACTCTATCTGCTGGTTCGGAAGAAGTGGCTGCACATCGTTTTCATGGGCGTGATTTTCGTACTAGGCGTGCTGCCCTGGCAAATCCGGGCTTCGAAGCTGGGCGGCGACAGTCACTTAAGAGATATGCAACGCATCAATCCGCTTCGGCCTGAAGAAGGGGTAGTCCAAGGCTTTGGGGGCTGGGTAGAGCGTTTCTGGCACAATACGGAACGCTATATCACTCGCGAGATTCCCAGTGCTACCCTGAGTACGAACGTGGAAGATTACGCTTCGCCCGTTTCTTCGGGCGAATGGCTGGCTGGACTCGCTCTCTTGGCTCTGATTACGTTAGGCTGGTTCCATTTACGACAATACCGCTTGCTCATTGCCGGGTACGCACTCGCTACCTTCGCTCTGTTATTGATTTACCCGGAAGTATGGACGGGGAACCGACTGATGTTACACCTGGTCCCCTTCTTCCTGTTTTGCGGACTGTACGGCTTGTATTATCTGATTGGATTAGGACTGGAAAAAGTACGGGTGAACAGTCCACTGATTCGGCGGGTAGCGGTTCCCTTTCTCTTCCTGTTGTTAGTACCCAGTTTTATTGGGCAAACGGCTACCGAGACACGTCCCGGCGATGGCATTAAGTTTCTGCGGCAGATGGCCCGGATTCCCAGCTACGACCCGGCTCACGAAAACTATTTCCAGGCTGCGGCGTGGATTAAGGAATACGCCCCCAAGAACTCCATGGTGGTGTGCCGCAAACCCAGTTTGTTCGTGGTTTTCTCGAACAGCTACGTAACCACGTATCCCTACACGGAGAACCAAAAGGACTTTCGGGAGTATCTGACCAAACGCAAAACCAATTTTGTGGTCATTGACGCTTTAGGCTACTCTTCGACGCCCCGCTACCTGATTCCCTACGTGCAGGCCAACCCCGATCAGTTTGAGATTGTCCTGCAATTGCAGAATCCGGACACGTTTCTCTGTCGTTTCCATCCCGAATTGGGTTGGCACGGTCCCTATAATGAAAAAGGAATGCCGGCTGGGAAAGGCGAGTATCGCTTCGGTGATGGTCGCAAGTTCGTGGGTACGTTCAGCGACGGTCGCATGCTGTCACTAACGGGCGAAGGTACCTTCTACGATCCGCAGGGTAAGGTCCTGGGTCCAGTTACGTTTGTAAACGGTCAGCAAAAGTAAAGGGCAAAAAAAGAGAGCAACGGTTGCCGCTGCTCTCTTTTCCTCAATTGGGAAGATAATCCTATTGCTTGTGACGTTTTTCGTCAGAAACGGTCAGTTTCCAGCGACCACGTGCCCGACGGGCAGCTAGTACACGACGTCCATTAGGAGTGCTCATCCGCTCGCGGAAGCCATGCTTGTTGCGACGCTTGCGATTTGATGGTTGGAAAGTTCTTTTCATTGCCTTATCTATTTATTTGGTTATCTGTTATCCGTACAGGCCGTTGAGCTTGAGAACTGACAACGGATAACTCATTTTTCCAGAATCGAGCGGCAAAATTAGCCATAAAATTCTGTTTCACAAGACGTCCTCTTAAAAAAAGGATTTTTTTCTATGTTTTTGGTGTTAGAAAATGAAAATGGGTCAAAATGAGGGGGTTTCAGTGGTATAGAATGGACTTATTTACAGCCTAATTGAGGTAGAATTTCAGGAGTATGGTGCCCGCGGATTGGTTTCTGACCAGGCTGTATCTAACCAGCTACGGATCGATTGATTCTCATTTTAGTCTGGAAAATATCATTGCATATTGCTGCAAAAACCCTTCTCTTTGCGGTTCTTTTTCGACAGAAAATACCGTAGAGCGTTGCCTTTCAGCCCAGGTAACGGATAGATGTGGTAAACTTTTTGTAGATTCAAAGCAAAATTGAACAAGCCTTTACCCGGCTTACTTCATCGTTAATATGATTTCAAAAAAAGCCAAATATGCTCTCAAAGCCCTGAAAGTGTTGGGTCAGGAGTTTGGGAACCAAAAACCAGTACTGATTTCCTACATTGCCGAGCAGGAGAAAATCCCCAAGAAATTTCTGGAAGCCATTTTGCTCGATTTGCGGAATCACGGCATTCTGCAAAGCCAGAAAGGAAAAGGTGGTGGTTATATGTTACGGATCCCACCGGCCGAAGTAAACTTTGCCAAAGTACTTCGAATTATCGACGGTCCGATTTCACCCACGCTTTGCGTTTCGCTGTATTTCTACGGAAAGTGCGACGATTGTGCCGATGAGCATACCTGTACCTTACGGAATGTCATGCGGGACTGGCGGGATGCTAACCTCCACGTACTCGAGCAAACGACGATTGCCGACTTACTGGAAAACAAAGCGGCCGTGAATCTCGAAACACCCCAAACGAATATCGAGTAATGAAAAAAGGCTGGTTGAACCAGCCTTTTTTCATTACTCGGGTTGATGGTATAGCGTCAGTCCCGCAATGGGTGTTTCCATAATCACACCGATGGTTACGCCTTTTTCCCGGGCTACTCTTCGGATAATATCGGAGTAATAAAACGCGACCGATCCGGTCAGATGCACGCGGTAATTCGCGTAATCGGGGTATTTGAGAATGTATTTGTCGAAGAACAGTCGAAAGGCATCAGCGGCCAGTTGATAGGCAAAGGGATGCGTACGATTATCGAATAGAAACTTGGAGAAACCCGCGAAATAGCGATTCGGAAAAGGTTTTTGATACGCATGTTCCAGTACCGTATCCCGATTGATTGTAGGGTACCGCTTCTCGAATTTGAGCTTCAGGTCTTCCGGTAATTCCCGGTGCAGATAGGCCTGTACCAGCGTTTTGCCCAGGTATCCCCCACTCCCTTCATCGCCCAGCCAGAAACCCAGCGTATCGACTTTATATTGAATATCTCCGTTGGCGACCTGACAGGTATTAGAACCCGTTCCCAGGATACACGCAATCCCCGCCTCGCGTCCGCATAGGGCCCGGGCCGCTCCCAGCATATCGGAATGAGCTTCGATGTGCGTAGCCTCGGAAAACACCGCCGACAGCCCCGCCTGGATGATTGCCGCCTTTTCCGGCCCGCTCACGCCCGCTCCGTAAAAGAAAATTTCCGTAATGGGTTCCGTCACTTTTGGTTTCAGACTCAGCGACAGCTCTTTCGCAATCTCTTCCGAGGTCTGGTAAAAGGGATTGAATCCCACCGTACGGGCCTGCGACACGCTTCCATCGGCGGCCAGCATACGCCAGTCGGTTTTCGTTGATCCACTATCTGCAATCAGTTGCACGTTCGTTTCGTTTAGACGTGATTCCCAGCGATGGGGTTAGCCTTTCAGAGCAATTTCCCGATCACCCGCCCACTGTTTCAAATCCTGCTTGTTAATGGCAGCGGCCATGACTTCCGGGAACATATCGGGCGTACAGGCAAAAACGGGAATCCCCAGATCACCCAGAAACTTGGCATTTCCGTGATCGTAATACGGGGCTCCTTCATCGTTCAGGGCCAGCAGACAAATCAGCTGAACGCCCGAAGCTACAATTTCCTGTACGCGTAGCCGCATCTGAGCCAGATTTCCACCTTCGTACAAATCCGTAATCAGGACCAGAATCGTATCGTTGGGTTTCTGAATGACCTGCTGGCAATAACCCAGGGCCCGGTTAATGTCCGTACCGCCGCCGAGTTGTACGCCAAAGAGCAAATCAACCGGGTCGCGTAGGTCTTCCGTCAGATCGACCACTTCGGTATCAAACACGATCATTTGCGTTTTGATGGCCGGAATGGATGCCATGACTGAGCCGAAAATTCCGGAATAGACGACGGAACTCCCCATCGAACCCGACTGATCCAGGCACAGCACCACGTCTTTTAGTGAACGTCGCGTCTTTCGCCCAAAGCCAATCAGGTCCTCGGGAATAATCGTCTGATACGTCGGCTGGTAATGCTTCAGGTTTTTACGGATGGTACTCGGCCAGTCCATTTCACTCAACCGCGGACGCCGATTGCGAACGCCCCGATTTAGAGCTCCAGTAATCGACTGAATGGTATTCTGAGCCAGTTTTTCCAGTAACTCATCGACTACCTGCTGTACAACCCGCCGGGCCGTATCGCGGGTTTTCGAGGGAATCAGCTTACCCAATTCCATCAGCGTAGCCACCAGATGTACATCGGGCGTAGCTTGCTCCAGAATCTCCGGTTCAAAAAGTAATTTCTTTTGTAATTCCGGCTTTTGCAGGGCGTCCTGCTGCATCACCTGTACCACCGACGCCGGAAAGTACGTGCGAATATCGCCCAGCCAGCGGGCTACGTTCGGTTGCGAAGCTCCCGACCCACCCGCCCGTTCGGGGCTGTACTCAAATTTGCCGCGTATTTCAAAGTCGTACAGGGCCGACAGAGCCTTGTCAATCTGGGCTTCCGTAGGGTCGAGAGCCACGCCTGTGCCATCGGCCTGATCGCCTCCCAGCAGCAATCGCCAGCGTTTGAGCGTTTCTTCGTGTATCGCCATGTGTGCTTAATTCAGTCCCAGTAATGCTTTCATCGGTGATAAACTGGCTTCCGCTCGTTCCCAATCGAATTCGCCACCTTCCCAACTCGTTTGTACGGCCGTTTCCAGCGTTACGGGCGGTTGTTTGGCTTTTTCACCCAGCTTGCGGCGTTCGGCTACTTCAAAAGTCGCGAAGGTCCGACGCAAAACGGGTAATAATTCCATGAAGGTTCCCGCTTCCAGCTCGGCCACCCATGTATACAGTAATTTCCAGAGAGCCGGGTCGTACAGTAAAATGAGCCCACTACCGCTTAAGAAGCCTTCCAGCCAGGCCGCCGACTCGCTCGGTTCGTTGCCTTTCGACAAAGCTCGTTCAAACCGTTGCGTCATCAATTCCTCTTCCAGTACTTTGCTGTCAAAGAGCAGTCGCGTACTCCCGCCGGTAATGAGAGCGGGCAAATGTTCTTTCGTTGCCAGAATCCATAAGGTATCCCGCCAGGCCTGCACCAGCGATTCGCGTTCGAGCAGACGGACAGATTCGTCCACCTGACGAATGAGTCCGAGCATCCGGCGGGCGTTTTCGTCGTCCAGTCCATAGCAGGCGGTAGGTAAACCAATGCAGATTCGCGTCAGCAGCCCTTCCACGACCTGCATGAGTGTGGGTAAGTCCGTTTTCCGAACGCTTCCGTACCGACTCACCGTGACCAGCGGTTGCAGGGCCATCATCAGTTCCTGCATATCCGCCGACACCGTCGCCAGTTCACTGATTTTATGAATCAGGCCGTCGAGTACGCCAAACAATTCCGCCGGAATGGCTGCTTCCAGTTTTTGAGCCAGTTCGGTAATGGAGGTACTCCGTTGGGTCTGGTCGAGCAGGTACTGCGTGGCCGCGTCTTCAATCCGGTTCCCCCAGATGGCTTTTTCAATAAGCTGAAGAATCGCCTCCGGGCTCCATCGCAGTTGCCAGCCTTCCTTGAACGTTCCTTTGCCGGAAATACCCGTCAGACTCCCCCAGGGCACGTCCAGCACCCGCAGGCGATGGAGAAAGATACTCCGGGAAAGATCCAGGTCTTTGCGAAGATCCAGCTCCAGAAACTTGGTCTCTTCCCGAATTTCAAGGCGTAGCTTTTTGGCAATCGTTTCAAAATCGGTTTGGATGGGCAACTTCGGTAGTTCGTCGGGCACCTGTCCCATACGGTGAGCCACGATTAGCTCTTTTTCTACCAGTCGCATCAGAATGCCGTCTCCCATGCACATCACCGACTGCGTAGCCTCATTCAGCTCGTTCAGACCCGGACGCGGAAGGTTTCGCAAGGTCGCCAGCGAATCCGCCAGTCGGAAAGCTTCGATAATATGAGCCGTGGACACGTCCATCTTCTGGCGACGAAAGAGCCGGGCAACGCGGGTGAGCCATTGTTCGCCCCGGTCTTCGGGTTGATACCAGCGGTGCTCGTACCAGCCCGGCGAGTGAATCCCGGCCCCGTACCCACTCCACCAGCTCATGCGGGTGTTCGTCCAGGGAATCCAGGTCAGGCGTACTTTAGCTTTGGGTAAGCCTTTGACGAGCGGCGTATCCTCCTTTTTGGTCGTTTTCAGATCGGTCAGAGCTGGCACGTGCCAGGCTCCGCAAACGACGGCGATGTTCGTAAAACCCTCTTTCTGAGCTTCGCGAATATGCTGCCGCATGAAGGCCTCCCGAATCGCATCCTGTTCCGGCGTCGGATGGGTCGAAGCGGCCCGAGCCGTTTCCATGGTTAGCTGTACCGCCTCGAAATACGCCGCCGAATCCCCGATGCGGGGGTCCTGTTCAAACCGTTCCTCCCACCAATCGTGATACGTTTCGTAGCCCGCCAGTTCAGCAAGGGTATGCAGCGGCGAAATTTCCCGTTCGGGAGCCTCCTCTTTTGCAGGGAGTCGATTTTGGCGGCTTCCTCCTTCGCCAGCGAATGCAGTAAAGGCGTGTCGGTCATGCGTACGCTCACCGCGTGCTGGTGAGCGTATTGCACGGCCACCCATTCAGGCGAGTACTCGACAAAGGGGTAAAATACGGCTTTCTGCGGTTCCTCGGCGTCGTAAGCGAGCACGGCTACGGGCGGCTGTAAATCTTTGTGAGCCGTCCAGTGCAGGATTTCCGTCAGTTCGGGTGGCCCTTCTACCAGAATCAAATCGGGCTGAATTTCCGTAAGCCGTTCCTGCACCCGCCGGGCCGAACCTACGCCGTGGTGGCGAATGCCCAACAAATGAATCATCATAGCGTCAGTTCCTTGCAGGCCCGGTACAAATCGCGGTAGTTTTCGCGGGTTTTCAGTACCGTTTCCAGGTATTCATTCCAGACTACTTTATCCTGAACCGGATCTTTCACCACGGCTCCGATCAGACCCGCGGCCAGGTCTTCCGCCGTTACGCGGCCATCGCCAAAGTGAGCGGCCAGGGCCATGCCATTGTTCATCACCGAAATGGCTTCGGCGGTACTCATCGTACCCGAGGGCGTTTTCAGCTTGGCTTTGCCGTCCTGCGTAGCTCCCGAGCGTAATTCGCGGAAGATGGTCACCAGTCGCTGGATTTCAGTCAGGTGGGGAAGCTCCGCTGGTAGTTCCAAGGCTTTGGAAAGACTACTCACCCGGCGTTGTACGATGCTGACTTCTTCGTCCATACTTTCGGGTACGGGCAAAATAACCGTATTGAAACGTCGCTTTAAAGCACTCGATAATTCATTGACGCCCTTGTCGCGGTTGTTGGCCGTGGCAATCACGTTGAATCCTTTGGTGGCCTGTACTTCCGAATTCAGCTCAGGAATGGGCAGAGTTTTCTCCGAAAGAATGGTAATCAGCGTATCCTGTACGTCGGCGGCAATCCGCGTTAATTCTTCGATGCGGGCAATTTTCCCGTCCTGCATGGCCCGCATCATGGGCGTTACGACGAGGGCATTTGGGGAAGGACCCTCGGCCAACAGGCGGGCGTAATTCCAGCCGTAGCGAATCGCTTCTTCGCCCGTACCCGCCGTGCCCTGAATCAGCAGCGTAGAATTGCCCGATACCGCAGCAGCCAGGTGCTCGGCTACCCAGGATTTGGCCGTACCCGGCAAACCGTACAGTAACAGAGCCCGGTCAGTAGTCAGGGTTGCGACGGCGATTTCCATCAGGCGGCGACTGCCAATGTATTTAGGACTTACTTCGAATCCATTTTTCAGCGTACCGCCCATCAGGTACGTTACGACCGATTGCGGCGTCAGGACCCAGTTGGGGGGCCGCTGACCGCTATCCTGTTTCCGCAGTTCTTCTAATTCTTCGGCAAATTGCTCTTCGGCGTGTTGGCGTAAAGCGTTCATTTTTTCGTGAAAAGTAGGTTAGAAAACAGTTATAAGGCTTCGATGCGTTGACGAAGCTGAAGGATTTCTTTCAACAGAATGATGAGTTTTTCTTCGCCCGACTGGTAATACGAAGGCGTATCCGAGGGCCGAAGGGCATCCATCTCCGCGTCGCTTAGCGGGTACCAGTACGCACTGGCCTGGCGAACAAATTCCAGGTAGACGTGCGAGTTTCTGACCAGCTCGAACGATTCCCGCAATAGATGTTTGCTCAATTTCGCCGACCAGGGAGCGGTTAGTAATTCGGAGCGTTGCATACTCAGCTCCCGGAACGGAACGATGGTAAAGATCTTCTCCCATTCTTCCATCGTGAAGGAAGTAAGGCCGGGATACGGAATATGTGCTTTCGCCAGTATGGCAAAGAGTTCAGGTACGCGAAAACGAACGGACGCCTCCATCAACGATACGTAGCGGGCGTACGAGCGGTCCGCTTTGGCTTTTTCTACGGTGAAAAAAGTAACTACGCCGGGCCAGTCCGTTTTGAGTTCTTCTTTCCATACTCGCGGATCGACCAGTACCAGGGCTTCGGTAAACCAGTATTCGATCAGCGATTGGTACTGATAGGAATCCGTAGGTTGGGCCGCAAAGCCCCAGTGCTGGTGAAAGCGTTCCATCGAAAAGAATGCATCTTCGGTTTCGGGCAGTACCAGTTTGGGATCGGAAGAAACCAGTCCCAATAGTTTTTTTTCGCGAACGACATACTTCCGCATTTCCTGCTGCACCAGCCGCCGTTCGGGCGAATCGGGTAAGGTGGCCAGCAGACGGATGAGCAGTTGACGGGTTTCCTGCTGAATGGGTTTGTTGCCCTTCAATTCCTGCTGCACCTGCCGGAGAAAAGGCTCGTCGGCGGGAGATAAATCCAGAAAGAGTACGTCCAGAAAATCCTTGCGTTCGCGGGCGTTGAGTTCGGGCCAGGCTTGTTCGAGTCGCTCGCGGGCGGCGGTAGGGTTTTGCTTTCGCAGGGTCGTTAGTACCTGCTTTCGTTCACTGATCTTGCCTTCCTCCCAGCTCGCTTCCGAAGCTTTGGCTTTCCAGGGTTCGTAAAAATTCCGTAACCACTCGCCCCGTTTGCCTTGCACGGGAATCAGGGCTTCCTGTACGGAATCAAGTCCGATGTTCAGTAGTGATACCAGCCAGGCGGGCGGTACAATCCAGTCCTTCTGAGCTATTTTTTGTAACAGTAAACCCAGTAAAACCGGATTCAGCGGCTGCTGATCCAGCAGGGTTTTAAGGATGCGAACGGCTTCCGTTGGGGCAACGGCTTTTTCTTCGGCTTCGGCAAGGGGTACGCCCGGAGATTCCAGTACGGGAGCCTGACGACCCGCCCGTTCGTACTGATGGGTAAGAGCGGCGGCCTGTAAGAAAAAACCTTCGCGGTCCTGCGGATTGGTCTGAGCCAGTGCCTGCTGAATGGATTCGGGCAAGGTTTCGAGGGAAAACCTGCCTTTCTCCGTTCCCAGCAATGCCACTTGTACGAGTTCATTCCAGGTATTCATGCGGCTTAGGAAGGTAAGAGTTGATACTGATCATCCAGCCAGATGCCGAGCGGATAGACCGTACCATCGCTGTAGCGTACTGATAAGGTCAGGGGGTTTCCGCCACCGAGAGCCAGCAGATGGAAAATTTTCATTTCGTAAAATTCTTCCGAGAGCGGTACAACCCGATTTTCGGTATCCCGTAGTAACCACTGATCGCCTACCCGTACCAGCGACACGGTCTGTATCCATAACGGAATCTGGTCGGCCCAGGGTTGAGCCAGCCAGATTTGGTTCAGGAACGCTTCCGCTTTCAGCCAGTTAGCAAATGCCGGAGGCGGTGTATCTAAGTTGGAATAGCCGGAATGATTACCAACGATCGCCCGAAAAGGAAAAGCCGAGGGAAAGAAGCGTAACTCCGCCCGGGAACTCGTGCCCGGTACCAGGGGCGTTTCGATGCCCGCATTCTGATACGCGAAATTCAGTACCAGTGCGATACGATTCGTCTGATGACCCCAGAGCCAGTTTTGCTGCACGGTAATCCGCTCTTCTTCCCGCGTCAGGCGACCCAGTACCAGCCAGTCATCCGTAACGACTTCGCCTTCGGAATCCAGGTCTTTGGCCGAGCGGCTCCAACCGAGGGCCGTTTTAATATCTTCCTGTACGGGTATGGGCAAGGAATCCAGATTTTTGAACGCCTCCGTCCAGACAAACAGCTTGGTACACTGTTCCAGCACCTGACTCTGCCAGTCGGAGCCCGCGTACGGGATAGTATTGAAAGCTTTCACGGCATTCGCCAGTCCGGTAGCCTGAGCATCGACCATTCGGGCGGCAGTCTGATCAAAATGCCGGTAGCCGCGTTCGGGTACGTTTAGGGTTCCCGTTCGCACCATATCCCGCAGCCACTGGCCCAGTTCCGTAACGCCGCCCTGTACTTTTCGGAGGCGTTCCTGTTGCCGTTTTTGCCGATCCTTTTCTTTCTGCTCGTCCGTTGCGGGCGAGGCCACGACGGGTTCGGCGGCTTTTTCGGCTTTGGTCTGACGTTTATCCATCCACTCACTCACCCAGGCGGGTTCTTCGGGCGGAGACTGAAAGGCGGGCGATGGTTTGGCAAAGAGTAACAACAGGCCCAGGCCGTGTTTGCAGGGAAATTTCCGGCTGGGGCAACTGCATTTAGAGGCCATTTGCCCCAGGTCTATCTGGGTGCGGTAGGGATCCTTGCCGCTCCCCTGCACCTCGCCCCACAGGACGCGGTCGTTGAATGCCAGCGTCAGCCATTTATTCTCAACGGATAAGGCTTTGCCTGCTTTGAGCGAAGCAGCATCGGGAGCTAATGAAACGACTTGTTCTTCCGTTATTGAATTCACGTGGTTCGCTTAATACAACATCCTTCAAGGGGGTAAAGAAAAACAATGATCCGGAAAATGCTCGTATTAGTCAGCCAGGACAAACCGCAAGTTTCTCCTCATCTGACAGAAAATCAAAGACTTAGTTCCGTCATTTTTTTTCCAGGATTATTCCCTTTTCCCCATGAAAGCTACGTTGTTGTTCAGGTGACCCGCCCCAAATCCGGGCTTTTTTTCGTAGCTTAGGCCATCTAACATTTCTAGTATGGCCGATTTATTTCACAAACAAACCCGCTTTTTTCTATGCCCGAGCAAAGCCCGGCGGACGGCTACGGCGGGTACGTTGTACGGTCATTTCTGTAAGCTTCACCGCATCCGTACCTCTTCCGATCAGCTGCTCTACGTCATGGCCACGGCGGGCGAAATCCCGCAGTAGTACTGCTTTCCTGGTTTATATAAACGAAGGGCCGCCGCCTTTCGGTTTTCTCCCCTTTTTACCTTTAGATAGCGATGTACACGACGTTTGAATCCCCTACCCAGCGAGCAATTGCCCTCGAAGAGCGATACGGTGCTCACAATTACCATCCCCTCCCCGTAGTCCTGAGCCGAGGCCAGGGCGTATACGTCTGGGATGTGGAAAATAAACAGTATCTCGATTTTCTTTCCGCGTATTCAGCGGTGAATCAGGGACATTGCCACCCCGCGATCATTGCTGCGTTGACCGAGCAGGCCCAGCGACTGACGCTTACCTCCCGTGCATTTTACTCCGATAAACTCGGCGAATGCGAAAAGTATCTGGCCGAATATTTCGGTTACGACAAGGCCCTGATGATGAATTCGGGCGTGGAAGGTGGCGAAACCGCTCTCAAGCTTACCCGAAAATGGGCGTATAAAGTCAAAGGAATTGCCGCCGATCAGGCGAAAACGGTGTTCGCCGCCGGAAACTTCTGGGGTCGTACCCTGGCCGCCATCTCGGCCTCGACGGATCCCGACAGCCGGAACGAGTACGGACCTTTCCTGCCTGGGTATGTCATCATTCCGTACAATGACCTGGCCGCTCTGGAAGAAACCCTGGCCGCTGATCCCACCATTGCCGGATTCATGGTGGAACCCATTCAGGGTGAAGCGGGCGTGGTAGTACCTGACGAAGGGTATCTGCGGGGCGTTCGTGACCTCTGTACGAAATACAACGTTCTCTTCATTGCCGACGAAGTGCAGACGGGTCTGGGCCGTACGGGCAAACGACTGGCCTGCGATCACGAAGGCGTCCGTCCGGACATTCTCGTACTAGGCAAAGCTTTGTCGGGGGGCGTTTATCCCGTTTCCTGCGTACTGGCCGATGATGACATCATGCTGACCATTCGTCCCGGCGAACACGGTAGTACCTACGGCGGAAATCCGCTGGCGTGTGCCGTTACCATGGCTGCTCTGGATGTAATTCGGCAGGAAAAACTCGCCGAAAACGCCGAGCGGATGGGTAAGCTGTTTCGCCGTCGTATGACCGAACTTAGTCAGAAAACCAGCCTTGTTGGGAAAGTTCGCGGAAAAGGTTTACTCAATGCCGTGGTTATTAACGATACTGAAACGAGTACTACCGCCTGGCAACTGTGTCTGACGCTAAAAGACATGGGCCTGCTGGCGAAACCTACGCACGGCAATAAAATTCGCTTTGCTCCACCGCTGGTCATTACCGAAGCTCAGATGGAGGATGCCTGTGCGATTATTGAACGGGCGGTGCTTCAGTTCTAACTCATTTTTAATAGCTACCTACGGCTTTATTCATTCAGGATTTCCTTCTTTAACCGGAAAGAAATCCTGAATTTTTTATTCGGCCTCCGTTTCAGGAATTTACTGCTGTAATTTTGAACACTAACTGAATTCGCTTATTCGCAGAAACGCTTTCTTTGCAAACGTTAATTGACTAAGCCCCCGTTCTCAATGAAATACCTTTTACCTGCTTTAAACGTACGAGTCCTAAGTCTGTTGCTGTGCCTGTTGGGTTCACTTTCCGCAACGTCCCAACAGATTGGCTGGGTTACCTTCGATCAGCTTCCTCGCGATAAACAACTGTACGCCCGCGACGATAACAATACAGCCGTCGTACCCATTTCGGGCCGAACGACGGGTTCGGATTGGGAATATATGTCCGTGATTACGTACCGCGGCAAGGAGAAGTATTCCTACCATAAAGCAGCTTTTACCTTTACCCCCAATACTAACCGGGCCACCTTTCAGTTATCACCTGCCATCAAAGCCGAACTTGCCGAATATTCCTTTCAGATTTACTGCTGCCGCAAGCAGGATTCGGTCCTGATGGCCACCCGAAGTGAAGTCGTTGCGGGTGATTTTTTCGTCATTCAGGGACAATCCAATGCCAACGCCATCAAACCCTACAACTATTACAACGAATACGCCCGTACCTTTTCGAGTACGCCCGCTCAGAGTCCGAACGGTGTTTCTCAGGCGGATACGAACTGGATTGCAGCGGGTTGGGCCGTTTCTCCAGTGGGTTACTGGGGTCAGGAATTACAGAAGCAAATTATTGAAACCTATAAAATTCCCGTTTGTGTCATCAACGGAGCTTTTCCGGGCACAAAAATTGACCAGCAATTAGCCGGGATCTACGACCATTTGCTGTACCGGATTCAGAAGTCCCGCATCAGCCGCATCCGGGCTTATTTCTATTACCAGGGTGAAGATGATATTCTGGGCTTTACGGAAAATTATCCGGCTCAGTTCGACCAGCTGCAGAAGAAGTGGCAAAAGGACATGCCCATGGTAGACCGCTTCGTCATTATGCAGCTGAATCTGCTCTTTTCCAAAAACTATACGGCCGGAGCCATTCGGGAATTGCAGCGAAAAAGCCCGACCCTGTATCCGAAAAATGATCACTTCGCTACCGTAGGCCTACCGTCTTATGACGGCATTCATTATGAAGTACCGGGTTATCAGGAACTCGCCGAACGGCTTTTCCGCTTTCTTTCGCCCAAACTTTATAAATCCACCGATACCCTGCAGATTCGTACCCCCAACATCCAGAAGGTATTTTACGGAAACGCCGAAAAAACGAGTATTGTGCTGGATTTCGACACCAACCAGACGATGGTATGGCCTGCGGACACTACGGTCGTGGATAATACGGGAAAGTCCGTTACGCTTAGCTTAAAGAATTTCTTCTATCTGGACGGCAGTGAAGCCACTTCTGCTCCCGTAATTGCCGGTCAGGCCAGTGGAAACCGGGTTGTGCTTACGCTACGGAACCCCGTATCCGCCACTAAGCTCAACTACCTGCCGTCGTATAACATGCTTACGAATCTGCCCTACTTTATGGGGCCGTTTCTGTCGAATACGCGGGGCCTGGAAGCCTTCACGTTCCATGAATTCCCGATTGCGACGGCCATTGAATTATCCCTGAAAGCCCAACTCAACCGAAGTGTCATTTCCCTGACCTGGCCCACTGTACCCAATGTCCAGCGTTACCGCCTGGAACGGAAGACGGCTTCAACCAACACCTATGAATTACTAGCCGAACTGAAGGGCGACGCTACTTCTTACGAAGACCGAAATACGGAGCCCAGTCAGACCTATACCTATCGCTTAAAAGCCATTAGTGCAGTTTCTGAATCCCCGTACGCTTCCACTGAAATTCAAAGCCCGGCTTTATCGGAAGAATACTTAACGGCGAATTGGCAGGTTAAGCCTAACCCAGCCACAACGAAAGCCTATCTGACGTTTGGAGCAACGCTGAAAGGAACCTTAATGCTGTATAGTTTACAGGGCACGTTACTGGCTCAACGGGAAATTTCCGAAGAAAAATCAACGGACTTGAACGTGCAAACGCTTAAACCCGGTATCTATGTACTGACGCTGGTGACCGATACGGGCCTGAAAGTAAGTAAACGATTGATGAAGTATTAAACCGTCGAAAGTCTATTCGAATTCGGCTGATGTATGCAGGGGCTATCCGCAGGGATGCCCTTTGCTGGTTTTCCCCAGTACCTGAATCCTTCTTCCTATCATGACGCAAACGTCTCCTTCCCGCACGACTCGACCCCTCATTGCCTCGCTGGTTTTTCTGGTGATATACGCTTTGATTTTTGTGTATAAACGCTTTTTCAGCGAAGCCCTGTATCAGGATGAAATTCACTTTCTGCAAACCGCCATTCAGTTCAGTAAAGAACCAATTCCTTCGCTGAAGTTACTCGAAACGTACGGAGAGCTGAATACGCCCCTGCCTTTTATACTCGGTGGCTGGATCATTCGGTTATTTGGCGAAGACATTTTTTACCTGCGGATGCTGAATTTCGTTTTGAGCTATGGCATTCTTCTCCTGTTTATCTGGACCCCGCCCCGGCCTACGGCTCGTCTGTGGGTAAGCCTGATCGGCATTTTCCTGTTTCCCAGTTATTACCTCTGCAGCATTTACTACTACACGGACATTATTGCCATGATTTGCGTGCTGCTGGGTTTTGTGTATTACCTGCGGAATTCACACGTGGTAGCCAGTCTGTTTTTTATCGCAGCGGTTTGTTCACGGCAGTACATGATTGCCTTTCCAGCCGCGATCCTCATGCATCTGGCCTGGCAATCCTATCGGCGAAATGGTTGGGGGTTTATCGCGGTTTTTTCAAGCAAACGCCCTGGCTTGCTTACCTGTTGGCCGTACTGAGTCTGGTACCCTGGGTTTTACTGTGGAAAGGAGCGGCTCCAGCGGCCGAAATGGCCCGTCAATATTACGAGACGGGTAAGATTTATAATCTGGGTTTTGTCCTCTACGCCAGTTCCTGTATCAGCGTCTATTTTGTCATTCCCGAAGCCCTGATGACCCGCCGCTGGGGTCACTATCTGGCTTATCCCCGGAAGAATCCCCTTCTCTTTAGTGGCCTGGTTATTGTGGTCCTGGTTATTGCTGTATTCTTCCCGGCTCAGCAAACGAATAACAAGTATTTTGACTGGCCGTATCTGGGCTATGTTGATCAGGGATTGACCCTAATCGGAATTTCGGGCCTTGTCAAACAATTGCTGTACGCCGCTCTGATGCTCCTGCTGTTGATGCGATTCATTACACCCGAGCTTTCGCTGGGTAGCTGGGTACTACTGATTAATCTGCTAATGCTCGGAAAAGCTCAACTTTCCTGGGATAAGTATTCGCTGCCAACCGTACTCATCCTATGGTATTTGACCTTGTTTAACGCGTATTGGCCCCTACAGAAGAAAACAGAAGACTAAACGTAGCTAAATCGCACCATCCTAAAAGAAAACGTTCCGAAACTGAGCTTCGGAACGTTTTCTTTTTGAATCGTAGACTTTGTATGTACCTATCCGCCCAGACCGTACTTAATGATACAGTAAATGGCCCGGAAGCCGTCTTTCCAGTTGATTTTTTGCCTTCCTCGTAGGTGCGACCGTAATATGAAACACCTACTTCATAAATCCGGATGCCCTTAATCCGGGAAATTTTGGCCGTTACTTCGGGTTCAAAGCCGAACCGTTTTTCTTCTAAAGTCAGTCCTTTCAGCAGATCGGCCCGAAAAAGTTTGTAACACGTTTCCATATCCGTCAGGTTGAGATTGGTAAACATGTTACTGGCGAAAGTCAGCATTTTGTTGCCGATGGAATGCCAGAAGAACAAAATCCGGTGCGGACGACCGCCCATGAACCGGGAACCGTACACCACGTCGCATAGCCATTGATGATCGGTTTCAACAGTAAGTTAAATTCCTCGGGATCGTACTCCAGATCTGCATCCTGTACAATAATATAATCTCCTTTGGCTGCTTTAAAACCGGTATGTAAAGCGGCTCCCTTTCCCTGATTTACTTCGTGTTTCAAGTACGTTAAATCCAGGTGGGGATGCAGACTTTGAAATTCCTTAACGGCCCGTTCCGTCTGATCTTTTGAGCAGTCGTTGATGACAATAATTTCTTTCTGAAAAGGCTGAAGGAGTTGAATAGATTCCAATCGCGAAAGAACTCTTTGGATCGTCTTTTCTTCGTTGTATGCTGGAACAATAACAGATAGTAACATGTAAACGCGATAGGGTAAGATCGAAAGTTCGGGAAGTAGCTTTAAAAAAGCCTGAAAAGATAGGCAGAAAATTCCATAGGAGCGGAATAAGCACCAGGATCAGTTACCAGACTTACAGCGGTTTGCGAACACGTTCCTGCTCTTATCATACCTAAATAAACCACTGAACTACAGCCACTTGTAGCAAAAAATTATTATAACAACGCGTATACGTACCTATTTATCTGCTCTTTTAAAAAAATAGAAGGCAGGTATTCAGAATTCAAATCAATCAGGCCTTTTTAAACTTATTCTTCCCGCAGTTTGCTTTGTTTTTTCCCATACAGAAAATAAATCGCGAAGCCAATCAGCAACCATACGATTAGGCGGATCCAGGTATCTACGGGCAGGGAAAACATCATGAGCAAACACGTGAGGATCCCTAAAATAGGCACTACGGGTACCCAGGGCGTACGGAATGGACGAGGCGTCTCGGGTTGACGTTTTCGGAGGACAATCACGCCCAGACAAACCATTACAAAAGCCAGTAATGTACCGATACTAACCATTTCACCTACGATATGAATGGGCATGAACCCGGCAAATAAACTAATGAAAACGCACAATAAAACGTTGGATTTATGCGGTGTCTGAAAACGCGGATGCAGGCTGGAAAAGACTCTGGGCAGCAGGCCGTCTTTACTCATGGTATAGAATACCCGGGACTGTCCCAGCAAGTCCACCATGATTACGGAGGTATACCCAATCAGAATTCCCAGGATGATCAGTTGCTGTAGCCACTGATACGGTGTTTTTTCGATCGCGACGGCGATGGGAGCCGCACTATTTTTGAATTCCGTATAGTGAGCCATACCCGTAAGGACAAAGCCAAAGACCACGAATAATACCGTACAGATGGCCAAAGACCCAATAATGCCAATGGGCATGGTTCGTTGGGGATTGCGGGCTTCCTGAGCCATCGCCGCTACAATGTCGAAACCAATGAATACGAAGAAAATCACACCGGCTCCGCGAAGGATTCCACTCGCTCCGAATTCGCCGAAAGTACCCGTGTTTTCAGGAATGAACGGATGATAGTTCTCCGGTTTGATGTACTGAATACCCAACGCAATAAACACGATTACTACGGCCACTTTGATCGCCACAATGATGCCATTCACCCAGGCCGATCCCTTCGTACCGCGAATGATAATGGCGGTGATGATCCAGAGAATAAGCAGGGCCGGCAAATTCATAATTCCGCTGACTGTACTACCATCCGCCAGCGTTACGGCTTCAAAAGGACCGCGTACCCACTGCGGTGGCAGGTGAATCCCGTAGGAAGACAGAAATTTAATCAGGTATTGCGACCAGCTAATCGAAACGGTTGCTGCTCCTACAGAGTATTCGAGGATTAAATCCCAGCCGATGATCCAGGCGAAAAGTTCGCCCATGGTGGCGTAGGCATACGTATAGGCACTACCCGCTACGGGCACCATGGAAGCAAATTCGGCGTAACATAAGGCACTGAATGCACAACCAACAGCGGCCAGCAAAAAGGATAGCACGACGGCCGGACCCGTATTGTTGGCTGCCGCAATGCCCGTCAGCGAAAACAAGCCGGCTCCAATGATTACGCCAATGCCAATGGCAATTAGATTCCAGGAACTCAGGCTTCGTTTCAGGGTATTACTGCCTTGTTCGGCAGCTTCGGTTTGCAGCGAAGCAATGGACTTAATCCGGCTCATTAATCTATCTTTTTGGTAGGGAATTTTGTAAATATAATTTGCGAAGGGCGATCCCGCTATCGTTGACCCTGAAAATAGGATCATCTGGAACGAAAGTGCGGCAAGTTTCCGGACTTTCAAGCCATAAAAAAAGGCTGGATCGCTCCAGCCTTTTTCAGTATCAACAGCAGTTGACTCTTAAAGTCCACTGAAATCGAAGTCATTGAGGAACTGCGTCGTGAACTGTCCGCTTTGGAAAGACGGATCGTCCATGAGTCGCAAATGGAAAGGAATCGTCGTTTTTACGCCTTCGATGACGAATTCCGACAGAGCCCGTTTCATCCGCGTAATCACTTCTTCCCGACTCTGACCCGTTACGATTACCTTGGCAATCATGGAATCATAATTCGGCGGAATGGTGTAACCCGCGTATACGTGGCTGTCAATCCGTACGCCGTGACCACCGGGCAGGTGCAGCGTCGTGATTTTACCGGGAGCCGGACGGAAATTATGTCCTGGATCTTCGGCATTGATGCGACATTCCATCGAGTACAGTTTCGGACTGTAGCTCTGACCTGAAATGGGTACACCGGCGGCCACTTTGATTTGTTCTTTGATCAAATCGAAATCGGTTACTTCTTCCGTAATCGGGTGTTCTACCTGAATACGGGTATTCATTTCCATGAAGTAGAAGTTACCGTGTTTGTCGACCAGGAACTCAATGGTACCCGCTCCTTCGTAACCGATGGCGGATGCTCCTTTGATGGCGGCCTCACCCATTTTCGCCCGTAACTCCGGCGTAATGATGGGAGAAGGCGTTTCTTCGACCAGTTTCTGGTGACGACGCTGGATGGAGCAATCGCGTTCGGACAGGTGGCACACCCGACCAAACTGATCCCCAACGATCTGAATTTCGATGTGACGGGGCTCTTCCACGAATTTCTCCATGTACAGACCGTCATTACCAAACGCCGCCGCCGATTCCGTACGAGCGTCGTGCCAGGCTTTTTCGAATTCTTCTTCGCTGCGAATGACCCGCATACCGCGTCCACCTCCACCGGCCGTAGCCTTGATGATGACGGGGTAAATGCCACGGGCCAACTCGATTCCCTGCTCCAGGGATTCCAGCAAACCGTCAGAACCGGGGATAACCGGTACGCCAGCGGCTTTCATGGTTGCCTTGGCCGTAGCCTTGTCACCCATGGAATTGATTTGCTCGGGAGTAGCTCCAATGAACTTGATTCCGTATTCGCGGCAGATTTGCGAAAACTCGGCATTTTCCGAAAGGATCCATAACCGGGGTGAATGGCATCGGCACCGGTTACTTCAGCCGCTGAAATCAAGTTGGGGATACTTAAATAAGACTGGCGACTTGGCGGAGGCCCGATACATACTGCCTCATCCGCAAAACGTACGTGCAGACTTTCGCGATCGGCAGTCGAGTATACAGCCACCGTTTTAATACCCATTTCCCGACAGGTACGGATGATCCGCAGGGCAATCTCGCCACGGTTGGCAATTAATATCTTTTTAAACATCTTTTCAGTTTGCAGTTTTCGGTTTTCCGTATTCACTAAAATTAACGTCCGCTCCTACTGAAAACGGACGTCTGAAAACAGAAAACTAACTTACACAGGTTCAACTAAGAACAGCGGCTGGTCGTATTCTACCGGCGTGGCATTTTCAACCAGTACTTTCACGATACGGCCAGATACTTCTGACTCGATTTCGTTGAAAAGTTTCATGGCTTCGACCACACAAACTACTTTACCGGGTTTGATTTCCGTACCTACTTCCACGAATGCCGGAGCATCGGGGCTACCCGCCCGGTAGAACGTACCGATCATGGGTGACTTAACCGTAATCAGGTTGGAAGCTTCCGCCGCCGCTGCTGGCTGGGCCGGAGCCGCCGGAGCACTCGGGGTAACTACCGGAGCCGGAGCGGCTACGGGGGCTGCTACCGGAGCTGGAGCCGCCACGGGAGCTGCTACACCCGCGTAACGCTTCACGCTGATTTTCAGGTCAGTTGTTTCAATGTTTACTTCGTCCAATCCAGACTGGGCGATGAAATCAAGTAGATGTTGTATGTCTTTGGTTTCCATTGTGAATGAATTTTCGGTCTTGAAGAGTCGACGCGTACAGGCCGACTGGCGGTATTACTTTACGCGTTCTACGTAATCGTAGGTACGGGTATCGATCCGGATTTTTTCACCTTGCTCGATAAACAGAGGTACCATGATTTTAGCACCCGTTTCTACTTCTACGGGTTTCTTGGGGGAGTTAGCCGTATCCCCGCGGATGCCGGGTTCAGCGTAGGTTACTTCCAGTTCAACGAAGGGAGGTAATTCCATCGTTAAGGGAGCTTCCGTTTCCGTATTGATCAGAATTTCAACGTTCTGTCCTTCTTTCATCAGATCAGCACCTTCCACGAGTTTTTCGTCCAGCGTAATCTGATCGAACGTTTCGTTATCCATGAAGTTGTAACCCGTTTCGTCTTTGTAAAGAAACTGGAACGTACGACGTTCTACCCGTACTGGATAAATTGCTACGCCAGAGTTGAACGTGTTATCAATAACCCGACCCGTGGTGAGGTTCCGCAATTTCGTACGTACGAAAGCGGGGCCTTTACCGGGTTTCACGTGTAAGAATTCAACAATTTGGAACAGGTCGTTATTGTAATTAATGACCAGGCCGTTTTTGATGTCTGCGGTCGTTGCCATGAAGGAGAATTTTTGAATGCTTGAGTTGCTGGATTCCAAACGGATATTTCGTGAACCGGAACCAGGGTATTTGATAATAAAAGTAGCCAGGATTTGTGCTGGCTACTTTCTTCGTATTCAAAGCCTGATGAACATCAGGAAAGATGCGTACAGAAAGTTAGATCGCCCACTTTACCAAAGCGGCACCCCAGGTAAACCCACCGCCAAAGGCAGCCAGTACCAGATTGTCGCCTTTCTTGAGTTGGCTTTCGTAATCCCACAAACACAGTGGAATCGTAGCTGCGGTGGTATTACCGTACTTGTGAATATTGAGCATTACCTTTTCGGGCCCAATGCCCATGCGTTGAGCCGTCGCATCAATGATGCGTTTGTTGGCTTGGTGAGGCACCAGCCAGGCAATCTCTTCGCTGGTCAATTGATTTCGCTCCATGATTTCGGCGGCGACTTCGGCCATTCGTACCACGGCGAATTTGAATACCGCCTGACCTTCCTGACGGGCAAAGTGCTCGCGGTTCTGTACCGTTTCCAGCGTGGGTGGATACTTGCTCCCGCCCGCCTTCTGGTACAAATGTTGCACTCCAGCTCCATCCGAATAAACTTTCGAATCTATAATACCGTATCCATCGGCATTGGGTTCGAGCAAAACAGCTCCGGCTCCGTCACCAAACAGCACACACGTCGTCCGATCCTGATAATCAACGATCGACGACATTTTATCAGCTCCTACCACAATGACTTTACGGTATTTCCCGGTTTCGATAAACTGAGATCCGATGGTCAGTGCATAGACAAAGCCCGAGCAGGCCGCTCCTAGATCGAAGCTGGGTACGTGACCCAGACCACAAGCCGTTGCAATCAGATTGGCCGTTGAAGGAAATACGTAGTCGGGAGTAACCGTTGCACACAGCAATAAATCTATTTCTTCCGGCTTCGTATTCGTTTTGGCCAGTAAGCCCTTCACTGCTTCAATGCCCATGACCGAAGTCCCTTGTCCTTCGCCTTTGAGAATATGACGCTCCTTGATGCCCGTACGACTCGTAATCCATTCGTCTGAAGTATCTACCATTGTCGAAAGTTCTTCATTCGTCAATATGTAGTCAGGCACGTATCCGTGAACGCCCGTGATCGCTGCAGTGATTTTCATAGTGTATTCTAAAGCAAAAAAGCACGAAGCCACTGCCCATACGTCGGCGGATTCGTGCTCACTTTGCTAACTTAACGCTTGCTTGATCTTCGTATATACGTCTGATTCGACTTGCCGTTTGGCTAATAGAATCATACTCTTAATCGCTAGCGGGGAAGAAATACCGTGAGCAATAATGACGTTTCCATTCACGCCTAGAATAGGGCTTCCACCCGCGGCTTCGTAATTCATGTGGTTGACAAATTCGTCGTCCACACCCCGGCTTTTAAGAATATCATAAATGGATTCGCCCATTTTTAAAATGACGTTTCCAGTAAATCCATCACAAACAATCACGTCGGCTTTATCCGTAAACAGCTCTTTACCTTCGAGGTTACCGATAAAGTTGTATTTCTTGGTGGCTTTCATTAACTGATGAGCCGCCTGAGCTACGAGTGATCCTTTCTGTTCTTCTTCACCAATATTCACCAGTGCTACGCGGGGATTATCGACGCCATGCGTATACTGAGCATACAGGGAACCGATTTCACCGAATTGTTCAAGCATTTCGGGCTTACAGTCGGCATTGGCACCAATATCCAGCAAAACGGCCATTTTACCCGAAACCTGCGGAGCAAAACCCACGATAGCGGGCCGAATGAGTCCTTCAACCGCTTTCACGCTAAAGAGAGCCCCTACGTGCATCGCTCCCGTATTGCCAGCCGAGCAGAAAGCATCTACGACTCGCTCTTTCAAAAGTTTAAACCCAACTCCAATGCTGGAATTGGGCTTCTGAGAAAGGGCCTTGGTAGGATGCTCGCCCATGGCAATCACTTCGGTGGTATGTACAATTTCGATCGTAGCAGGTAACGTTCGTTCACCTAAAACTTCCTGAATATCCGCCTGATTTCCAATCAATACGATTCGAACTTGCTCGGTTAATTCATTAGCAGCCAGCAATGCTCCTTCTACAATCGCTTTTGGGGCAAAATCACCCCCCATAACATCAACAGCAATCTTCATCCAGGTAACCAATTTTGGTGGCGGGCAAAATTAAGGGATTCGCCAAAAAAATAAATGGTTAATTGCCGATAGTTCACCGGTAGAAGCTGACCGGAGTGGTCAAACCTCTCATCTCCAATGAATACCCAGCAATTAACCATTCCGAACGCCTGTACTTAGGCGTTGGCTTTGTAGTTCTCAACTACCACTTTACCGCGGTAGTACAGATTTCCTTCGTGTACGTGAGCCCGGTGATACAGGTGTACTTCGCCCGTAGTAGCATCCGTTGCCAGTTGTTTTACGGTCAGATTATCATGAGTCCGGCGTTTGTCACGACGGGTGCTGGAGTGACGGCGTTTAGGGTGTGCCATGTTGTTCTTAATTATGAGCCGCTACAGGCGGCCGTTTGTTAGCTATTGATCGATATGAATACGCGTTAACCAGGGCTGAAATCAGGATCCTTTCGAACCGTTTTTCAACTTTTTCAGGGCTTCCCAGCGGGGATCTACCTCGGGTTCGGCGTTTTCGTCGGGCTTAGCCGATGAGTACACCAGAATTTCGGCGGTAGCTTCTTCGTCCTCTTCATCGCTCTCCGCCGTACGAAACCGGGGATGTAGCTTTTTCATGGGGACGGTTAAGCCGATGAAATCAAACAGGAAGCGGGCGATATTTACGGTAGCCGTTTCCCAGGGAATGATTTCGATTTCATCCGAGAGTTGCTCTGCCTTATCTCCAAACTTCAGAATCTGCTTCTCTTTGGTCTGAAATGGTTCCTCGAAAGGATCCAGACTGCGATCGCAGATGAGTTCGTAGCTACCGGCAATGTCAAAACTCAGTTGCAGCATCGTGGACGACTTGTCCAGACCTACTTTCGCTTTAAAGGCTCCTTTTGAAATCAGATTCTGATCCAGAGCAGCGAAAAATTCGTTACCTCCCTCGAAATGAAAGTCGTAATGCTTGTTTTCGAGCTGGAGAATATCAATATCGTATTGGCGTAATTCCTTTGGATTACTCATCTCTGTCAAAAAGGCTCGCAAAGTTAGGCCAATCTGCTGATTTTTACAACGGTAGAAAAATCATTTTTTCCAGAACAGCCTACTTTCGTGAATATTTAAGGGTTTCTATGCGTAAAATCAGGCTTTGTTCAGGGCTTCCCGCTCTCCCACGAGTTAATTTTTAGCCTCAGAACCGTATCCTCTTCTGTTCATTCAGGGCTAAATTGGCGTACCACCCAGAGCTGTTTTAGAAACGGTCTCCTTCCACTTCCTCCTCTTTTTTGCCCTTGTTTTTGTTTTCGTACACCAATTTGCCCCGGTTGTCATACTCCCGCAGCACCGTGCCTTCCATGGCTTCGTACTTGTCTTTTCCGTACTGAATATCCCGTTTGGTACGTCCACCCGAACCAAACTGATGGTATTCCCGCCAAAGTTTCACGCGTACGGAATCATCCATCGTTCCCTCTTCCTTGAGCTGTCCACCCTCATAAAACGAGCGGTAGAGCCCCGTATACTTCCCGTGCATCTTGGGAATTACTTCCTTGATTTTAGTTTGATTCGCATCGTAATACGTAATAACCGATTCGTTGGGAAAGCCTTTCTCATAGATCTGTTTATCCGTCAGTCCTTCATCTCCGTCCACATCCTTCCCGTACTTTTCCCAGCGACCGTGTTTGGTGCCCATGTAGTAATACCCCTCTTCTTCCAGGTGTTCACCCCGGAATCGTCGATAGGGTCCGTGCAGAATCTGGGCGTATTCTTTGTCCTTGATCAGAGTCGTCAGAATCCGGTGTGCCCGGTAATCAAACCAGTGAATATCGCGAACGTATACGCTGGGAGTCTGGTAGGTTTTAAGTACAAAAAACTCTTCAATGGTCACTCGTTCGCCCGAACCCAGTCGATTGGTAATATGGGTAATGGGAATGCCCTCGTACTCGCTAGCCGCGAATTTGTTGATTTTCTTTTTCCCGCTTTTCTTCGTTCGGTGCGATACTTTCAATCCCAGATCGGCCGGTAATCCGTCACTGTTGAGTTCCCCGAGTGGAGAGTTCACACCTGCACTAGCCGATACCCCTTCCAGAGCGGCCTTTTTCAAATTTTCCTTACTGCTGAAAGCCTCCTTGATTTTATTCTTTTTTTCGCTCAGTTCGTCCAGAATCGTTTTGCGGCCGCTTTTCTCGATGAGGGGCTTCTTAGCCGTCGTAAAGATGGAATCATTCTGGGCGAAAGTCGTCTGACTTAGACACACGCATAATCCGGCAACAAACCAGAAGCTGGAGATTTTAGTTATCGTTGTATCAAGGCTCATACGCATAGATTCTACTGGGGTTGGAACGCAGACGTCCGGGAATTATTTTCTTAACGTGCTGATTATCTAATACAAAAATGCGAAAGAATTACGCAGAGATAGGAAAGTTTTCGTTTTTTGCAGAAAAATGTAACTCTTCCCGCCAATTATAATCGTTGACTATCGTGGAAAAAAACGCAAAAATCTATATTGCTGGCCATCGGGGCATGGTTGGCTCGGCAATCCTCCGCAAACTCCAGCAGGAGGGCTTCACTAATTTCGCCCTCCGCGGCTCGAAAGAGCTGGATCTGCGTAACCAAGAGGCCGTTCAGCAGTTTTTTGAAGAAGAACGTCCCGAGTACGTCTTTCTAGCCGCCGCCAAGGTGGGTGGCATCGTGGCGAACAACACCTACCGAGCTGATTTTCTCTACGAAAATCTGATGATTCAGAATAACGTTATTCATTCGGCTCACTTAACGGACGTCAAGAAATTAATGTTCCTGGGTTCGTCCTGTATTTATCCAAAAATGGCTCCTCAGCCTTTGAAAGAGGAATACCTGCTCACCAGCGAACTTGAACCTACCAACGAACCCTACGCCATTGCCAAAATCGCGGGCATTAAAATGTGTGAATCGTATCGTCGTCAGTACGGCCGCAACTTTATCTCGGTTATGCCGACCAACCTGTACGGTCCCAACGATAACTACGATTTACAGAACTCGCACGTATTACCCGCTTTGATCCGGAAATTCCACGAAGCCAAAGTGAATGGTTCACCCACGGTGGAAGTCTGGGGTACGGGCTCGCCCTTACGCGAATTTTTGTACTCGGATGACCTGGCCGATGCCTGCTATTTCCTCATGCAACACTATGACGGGGAAGAGTTTGTTAACGTGGGTACGGGTGAAGACTTGTCGATTAAAGCCCTGGCTGAACTGGTGAAGGAAACCGTAGGCTTTGAAGGCGAGCTGGTTTGGAATACATCGAAACCCGACGGTACGCCGCGGAAGCTCATGGATGTAAGCAAACTGCATGGTTTAGGCTGGAAGCACCGGGTGGATCTGCCCGAAGGCATTCGCAAAGTATATGAGAAGTTTGTCGAGCACGAAGAAATTCGCGTCCTGTAGGCCGCTTTTCCTTTCTCATTCTGACCAGGGAGCCATCAACCGATGGACTCCCTTTCTTTTTTAGGTTTTTTTCAAAGTTTCCTTTCGCTTATGGCCTCAGGTTCAGAACTCCCCTTTTTTCTTAACATTTTTTCAGAAATGGCTTAACACTCTTTAACGCAGGAAATTCTTGAAATATTCAAATCAAAGCCACTTTTGAATCGTCTAACGGACCTTGCAACGAAAACAATAAAACGGGTATTTCCCTGATAAGCCATGAAAAAATTATTCTTCACTTCAGCCTTTGTTCTTTCTATCATTGTAACCTATGCCCAGTCCTATCGCTACCGCCCGACGACCGAGCCCGAGGGCGTTCGCTTTGGAATTAAAGGCGGGGTGAACCTGGCAAATGTCATCGTCTCGCCCCGGCCGGGTAACCTGGTCAATGGACGTACGGACTTCCACGCGGGTCTGTTTGCGGACATTCCCGTGGCCGAGAAATTCAGTATTCAGCCGGAGTTATTGTACTCACGTCAGGGCTTTCGGGTCCTGAATGGAATTGGTTCCGTGACGATGAACACGATCAGCGTACCCGTATTAGCGAAGATTCACGTGACGCCTAATGTATCGATTGTGGCCGGTCCGCAGGTAAGTTACCTGGCCAATGCCCGGATTGGCTTAAACAGCTGGTTTGCCATTAACTACAATAACGCCTTCCAGAAAGTAGGGGTTGATGGCGTAGCCGGACTGGAATTTGAAGCGGGTAATTTCGTCGTAGGTGGTCGCTATAATTATGGCTTCAATAACCTGAATAAAGACTTTAAATTCAGTAAGAACTCGGACATGTCCTTCAACGACTTGGTTCAACTACGCAATTCGACGGTACAACTCTCCGTAGGTTATAAATTTTAAGCATTTCCCCCACTCGTCCTTTTATTTTCAGTACAACAGATAACTTTCAGGTTAATAAAAAAACCTCCGGGCGTTGCCTGGAGGTTTTCTATTTAAACGTGGCTACCGATTATAGCTTCGGCGTATCGGGCTTTCGCATAAGTACGCCGGGCAAATCCACTACCTGATGTGCCCGAATGGCATACGGCTTGAAATTAGCTAGCCGTCCGCTCGAAGCCGGGAATTGTCCCGTCGTAATGAAACTCAACGCGTCTTTAACACATAGCTCCTGCGGATCGCCCCAGTTGCGGGTCACATCATCCGCCTGTTGCCGATCTACCGGAAGGCCCTCGTAATAGTCACCGTAATTACTGGCATTCACCTGCTTTACTGCTAGCGGGAATGTGTAATAATTCATAACTAAAAACGGGTAATAACCCGCTGGTTTTCCGTAGGTAGTCTCTCCTACTACCTTCACCGTCATGTAAGGCTTGAGTACGTTAATCAGTAATTCACTAGCGGAAGCTGTCTCTCCCGTAGCAATGAAGACGACCTGACTTAGGTTCAGGTTACTCGCAGGTAAGGTCTTATCAAAGTTTACTGTCTCATTCCAACTCGTGTACTTTTGATTATGCGTATCCTTGTACATAAGCTTGCCTGCAGCGGAACGAGGGGCAATCAGGTTGGCTATTTTTTCGGCTAGCTCAACCTCTCCCCCGCCGTTGTACCGCTCGTCAAAAATCAGATCGGTTACGTTATTGCTTTTAAAATAAGCAAAGGCCTCGTCTAATTCCGCGGCAGCAGTAGCTCCCAGGAAAGTACCAAAGGCGATGTAGCCTATTTTTTTACCATTCTGACTGATAATGCTACGCGTCAATACCGGATTGGTTTGATACGAAGCTACCTTGAGCGATAAGGTTTGAGAGGTACCATCCGGTTTTTTAAAGGTGATTTGCATGGACTCTTTAAAAAGGGCTTTCGAGAGGGCATCCGCATTACTAGTGGTAGCAGCAATACCGTCGACCAATGTCACCTGCCAGCCGCGTTGAACCCCTTGTTTACCAGGGTCGGAATTTTTGTACACAAAAGCTACCCGTAAGTCATTCGCGGCTATGAATCCGAAACTCATGCCTAAGTCGCCACTTGCTCCAGAAGCTACATTATCCCAGTTTTTCTTAGTTGTGGCGAAACTCCAGCGGTCTAAATTTTTGCCATTGGTACCCAGCGGACTGAAGGTACGTACCTTTTCCATGACTGCTTCCGGAGTCTGATAACTCGTAGGATTGAAAGTTGCCTTGGACGGTAGTCGGTCACGCCATAAATACATTTCCTGACTATACCAGTAAACGCTGTCTCGTACATCTGCCGTGGCGGTAGATACATCGTTCTCATTGTCTTTTTTACACGACGAAGCCAGTGTTCCCAGTAAAAAGATCGTTATGGCGTATTGAAGTGCTCTCATTCAGAATATAGTGTTTTGGAATAAGGATTGGTCTCAAAAGCTATAGATAACTGAAATTCAACCCATAATATTTCATTTTAAGGACTTTTTAAAACAAAAAAGCCAGTCTTTCGAAAGACTGGCTTTTAGAAAAAAATAATATGCCGGATCGTTAGAGTACCGTTTCCAGATCGCGTTTGAATTCAACCAGTAGCATTTCCTTCACGGCTACTTTCCGCTTTTGCGTATTCACCTTCTGGAAAAGGGCTTTGTCAGCAGCTACGTAAGCCCGGATTCGGCCATCAAACTCCAGATATTGTTCCAGATCGCCCTTCTCCTTGCGTACCAGATATTCCATCTGATAAATCTGAATTTTCAGCTGATCACGTTTCGGCTTCTCGTCGAAATCCGGGTAGCGATACCCAATCACGCGACGCAGGTAGTTCAACTCAAATACTTTATCGCAGGCTAAGCGGAATTTCTCGGCCACGTTCCGGTCCAGCGTTTTCACCTTCGGAGCGAGGTCTTTCCACTTCACCAGCAATTCCTTGGCCCGGTCAGAGGCTTTGGAAATAATATCCTGATGTACAGATGCGGTGAGCGTTTCTGCTTCGGCCGCAATATTTTGCAGCTCCTGTAAACGGGGATCTACCCGAGGACGGGGCGTAATGCCTTTCATGGCATTGTAGCGGTCGAAGAAAATGGTCGTCGCCTTTTTGAAGCGTTTCCATAACTTACTTTGCCGCTTGGGTGGTACGGGGCCTACGGTTTTCCACTCATTCTGTAGCTGACGAACCCGTACAAAGGCTTCATCAAACTCCGTACTCCGCATTAATTTTTCCGATTCGGCAACGATGTCTTCGAGTTTATCAAAGCGTTCATCAATGATCCGATTTTGTTCGGCGTAGTATTCGCGACGGCGTTGGAAGAAATCATCCGAAATTCGATCGAAACCGCCCTCAATTTCATCGTGGTAGGGTTTATCGACCGGTCCGGTTTTTAGCCATTTGGTTTTGATTTCCTGAATTTTGTCCGTGGCTTCATTCCAGTCGGGAATGGTCGTAGCGGCCTGGTGAACCTCATCAAGCAGGGCTCGTTTAATTTCCAGATTTTTTACCTGGTTCGAGGAGATCAGTTCGCGAAGGTACGTTTCCAGCTTATCGAGCATCGCCAGCAGGGGCGGAAAATCGCCAAGGCCGTCGAACTCCAGCAGGTTTTTGCGTAATTGCAAAAGTTTAGTCAGGTACGAGCCCTTATTTTGAGCTTCCTGCACATCCTGGTGAAGCTGGATGACTTTTTGCTGAGCTAACTGAAATCGATTCCGGAAATAATCTAACGCTTCTTCTTCTGTATTGCGTACGTAGCCAATTTCCCGGTCGGGATAGCCAGCGTAGCCTTTCAGATAAACTTTTCCTTCTTTTGTGTAACCGTGGGTATCTTCTACGTAGCGGTTGGGTGTGATGGTGGTCTCCATGGGTTTTTGAGGGATGAGACTGGGCAAACGGTCCTGAACGCCTTACTTTTGCCAGTGCTGATATTCAAGCAACAAATAAAACAAAAAATGAGTAACGAAACCATAATCTTTTCGATGTCTCGGGTGAGTAAAGTAATTCCACCCAGTCGAACGATCATTAAAAACATTTCTCTTTCCTTTTTCTACGGGGCAAAAATTGGCATTCTGGGTCTGAACGGTTCAGGAAAATCGACGCTGATGCGAATCATCGCCGGCATCGATAAAAGTTACCAGGGAGAAGTGGTGTTTTCGCCGGGTTATTCAGTAGGTATGCTGGAGCAGGAACCCCAGCTGGATCCCGAAAAAACCGTTCGCCAGGTGGTCGAAGAAGGTGTCGCCGAAGTGGTAGGTTTACTTAAGGAATTTGAGGAAATCAATGAAGCGTTTGGTGAACCCGATGCGGACTTTGACAAGCTACTGGCCCGTCAGGGAGAAGTGCAGGAAAAACTTGATGCCCTGGATGCCTGGGAGCTGGACACGAAACTCGAACGGGCTATGGATGCCCTGCGTTGTCCACCCGAAGATGCCAAAATTGGCGTGCTTTCTGGTGGCGAACGCCGTCGGGTTGCTTTATGCCGTTTATTACTTCAAGAACCTGACGTTCTGCTGCTTGATGAGCCCACCAACCACCTGGATGCGGAATCGGTACTGTGGCTGGAAGAACACCTGCGGCAATATAAGGGTACAGTTATTGCCGTTACCCACGACCGCTATTTCCTGGACAACGTAGCGGGCTGGATTCTGGAACTGGATCGGGGTGAAGGTATTCCCTGGAAAGGAAATTATACCTCCTGGCTGGAGCAGAAACAGAAACGACTTTCGCAGGAAGAAAAGCAGGAATCGAAGCGTCAGAAGACCCTGCAACGCGAGCTGGACTGGGTACGCATGGCCCCTAAGGCTCGTCAGGCTAAATCGAAGGCTCGTTTGGGTGCCTACGAACGCCTCCTGAACGAAGATGTCAGAGAACGGGAAGACAAACTGGAGATCTTTATTCCGGCCGGTCCCCGTCTGGGCAGTAAGGTCATCGAAATTGAGAATGTTTCGAAAGCTTACGGCGATAAAATTCTTTTTGAAAATTTAACCTTTTCGCTTCCTCCAGCAGGTATCGTCGGCGTAATTGGGCCGAACGGTGCCGGGAAAACGACACTTTTCAAATTACTGACGGGTCAGGAAAATCCTGATACGGGCACGGTTGAAGTCGGCGAAACGGTTCAACTGGCTTACGTCGATCAGTTACACGATAACCTGAAAGCGGATAAGTCGGTCTACGAAACCATTTCGGGGGGCAACGACCCGATGCTATTGGGGGGACGTATGGTCAACTCCCGGGCGTACGTGAGTCGCTTCAACTTTGGCGGTTCAGATCAGGAGAAGAAGATTTCAAACCTGTCCGGGGGTGAGCGAAACCGCGTCCACCTGGCCATGATGCTGAAGGAAGGTTCGAACCTGCTGCTGTTAGATGAGCCGACCAACGACCTCGACATCAACACGCTGCGGGCCCTGGAAGAAGGTCTGGAAAACTTTGCGGGTTGTGCCGTCATTATTTCCCACGACCGCTGGTTCCTCGACCGGATTGCTACGCACATTCTGGCCTTTGAAGGCGATTCACAGGTATACTACTTCGAAGGAAACTTTAGCGAGTACGAAGAAAACCGTCGCAAACGTCTGGGTACGGACGCTACACCGAAACGGATCAAGTATAAAAAACTGGTATAAAAAGTCCGGCACTGGTATGCGAACGTACCAGTGCCGGACTTTTTTTAGGTTACGTATCGATTAGCATCGCTCTAGGTTCTGCTATCCAGGGCAATCTATACTTCTGCCATCACGTATGCACCACAGAGCGTTCTATACGCTCTTCCACTCGCAGCTTGTTTTCGGTACTCATTAACCCATACATTCGGTAATCAAATGTTTGTCAATGGGGTAATCTGAACAATAGCCTGTCGTGCCGTATCTGGCAAAAACGTAAGCCTCAAACGTCTCATTTGCCTTTGGCTGCCGTCAGCATCTCTTCTGCCATAGGCTTCAAATTACTTCCGGGATAATTCTGAATAAATTCATTGAGTGCTTTTCGGTACGCCTCCGCATTTTGCGTTTTCGCCATCAGCATCGCTTTGAGCAGGGCGAATTTATCTTCGAGTGCATTTCCCGCGTAAGCCTGTAATCCACGCTCGGTTTGCGATAACGCATTGGTATAATCGCCCTGACGGTAGGTTTCGTAGGCCTGAGCGTACAGATTCTGGGCTTCCGATTCAGCTCCTGCCGTCAAAGGGGTCAGGCTGCTACGGTTAATCAGACGCACATAGTACGAATCGGGGAATTTCTGAAATAGACGATTTTTGTACTCCCCCTGCCGGGGTGTTCCTTCGGTAGCCAGATAGAGCAAATACAGCGTCTCGGATTCGTACTGCGTTCTGGGGAAGAGCGTCAGTAGCTGTTCAAAAGTTTGAATGGCTTTCTGATTTTCATTCAGCGTCAACCGGTACAACTTGCCCAGTTCAAAATAAGCCAGTTCCTGTTTTTTACGCGAAGCATCCAGGGCTTCCGGCGTAAACGGAATCGTCTTTTTCATACTTTCGACTTCAGCCTGTAAGGGCGAAACCGCCTGAGTAGCCTGTGGATTAGAAGGGTCAACAGCCCCTTGCTGACGTACAGCGGTAATGTTCGAATTATCCGAAGTCAGGGAGGTTTCCTTGGTCACCCGCCGCCAGTTATCTTCCAGCTTTCGGGTACCCCATTTCTCCTGAAACTCCTGTCTACCCCGTTGCACCGAATTAGGGTTGTAAAAGTACCAGACATTGGAGGCCTGTACATTATCCGGCTGAATGCCCGATGCCGCTAGCATTTGTTCCTGCCGGGCCCGGGCGGCTTTTTCCTCGGCCAGTCTTTTTTCGGCGGCTTCCTTCGCCTGACGATCGCTTACCACCTTCTCCAGGTACTTGTCCAGCTGGGTAGGATTCATCGCCGCCAGTCTTTGCAGACTATCTTCCGTTTTGATGACTCGTAAGTGCATGACAAACTGATCGAGCCCCCGTTTCTTTTCCGTGATCTGGGCCAGATTACCCAGGTTGCGGGGTCTGAGTTGTACCGTGCTATCGTAGTACATTTGGGCACTTTCGTAATCCTGTAGCGGGTCGTAACTCAAATCCGCAATACGCAGGTAGACTGCCGCCAGTTGTTCCGGTTTCTGAGCGGCCAGGCTGGCGGCTCTTTTGTAGTAAGGAATAGCTTCCCGAATATGGCCACGCCGCTCTTCGTAGGACCCCATGGCAAAATAAATCTGATCCTGTAAATCGGCGTTTTTACGATCCCGTAGCATGCGGTTAAAACTCACCTTGGGATCCTGATTTGGCTGATTGAGCAGCGAGTTCAGTCGAGCATAAAACGACAGATCGTAATTGGGCCGATTCCGCTGAACGGCCGCGTATTGACTCATGGCCTTGGCTGGCTTGTCCGTTAGTTCGTACAACTGCCCCAATGCATAGTACACCCGAGCCTTCCTATCATTTTTAGGCATCATCGGTAAGCTCTCTTCCAGAATCGCAGCGGCTACGGCGTATTCCCGACGTTGCTGGTGTAAGTAGGCCTTGGTCAGGTAATACTCCAGCGTTTCGCTTTTGGATAAGGGCAGATTACGCACCACATCTGCTACGCGTAGAGCTACGTTATACTCGCCTTCCTCCGTATACGCCCGCATGAGTCCGATCAAAGCTGCTGAGCGAGCGTTGCCATCGGGATAGTTCGTATTGATATACTTGAAGGTTTCGATGGCGTTGCGGATGTCACCCTGTTGCAAACGAGCTTGCCCGAGTACCAGATAGGCATCGTCAAGGTATTTGGCATTCTGGTGCCGCTCGGCTACCAGGGACGCTTTTTTAATCACCGACGCCAGTTCATTGGTTACCAGCAAAGCCACCTGCGAATCAATCGGTACTAAAACCGGAAGCAGGGCCGCGTAGTTATCTCGTCGGTTGGAAAAAATGGTTTTATTGGCTTCCCCTAGCAGTTCCTGAGCCTGTAATAAGGCGTTGTACTTGGAAGTCAGGTTGTGAAACGCCACATTCGCTGGGGCTGTAGAATGCTGGGTACAGCTAATCATCCCGAGCAAAAGAAGTACGAGAAAGCTATAACGGTACAATGGAGTTGGCATGGATCAAACGCAGAGTCGAACCTAAAAACGTGGAATCAGGCTCATATTTTATGCCAAGTTCGTAAATTCCTCTCAAAAAATTGAGATAAGTCGCTAGCCGCATATCCTATGGAAAATGAAGAACGGAATTTTAACCCCTACATCCGGTATACGGGTCTGGCCATGCAAATGCTGGTCACAATTGGCGTGGGTGTTTTTTTAGGGCTGAAGCTCGACGAATGGGTCGGTACAAAAACGCCCTGGTTTACCATTGGCTGTTCGCTATTTTTTATTGCAGCTGCCCTGATTTCTCTCATTCGGGGGCTACCCAAAACCTAAAAACTCAGCCATTGAAACCTGGAAAAGCGGTAGGAGAACTTTTTTCAAAGCCTTACCTTTGCAGGCTGGTATTAATCAAACCCCAACATGTGGCGAACCCTCCTGCCCGTACTTCTCGTAGGAATTGTATTTTTTCTAGCTCCTCGATTGGGGCTTCAGGCCTGGATACATCCCGATAGCTGGGATATGCTGGCCTTTTTTGCCTGCCTGGGTTTTCTCAATTATCGGCTTGTCAAATGGGGATTAGCGGACAATGGCGACAAATTCGTTAACTTTTACCTGGGCAGCATGGTATTGCGGATGATTTTGAGTTTTGTATTCCTAATAGTCTACTTTTTTCTAGGTACCCTTGCCATCAAGCACTTCATTCTTCAATTTTTTGTACTCTATTTATTTTTCACAGGTTTTGAAATTGCGGGCGTGTATAGTAACTTGCGGCACTTTTCGGAGAAAAAGCCCTGAAATCCCTACGTGATGAGCCGCAATCGATCGTTTAAAGTCTTTGCAATCAGTATTTTATCTTTTGCTCTTTCTGTTTTTAGCTCGCAAGCCGTTTTTGCTCAGCACGAGCACGAAGGCCATGCAGAAGCTACCCATGAGCATGGAAAAACGGAAGAATTTAACCCTGGTCAAACGATTCTTCACCACGTAGCCGATGAGCACCAGTGGCACCTGGCTACGATTGGCGAATCACACTTTGCTATTCCGCTTCCGGTTATGCTGTACACGCCTACCCGGGGCTTCAACATCTACTCCTCGAACGCATTCTATCATGGTTCAGGCGAGCATGATGGATTCCACTTACATCATGAGCATTTTACGTCAGAAGACGGATCACATGTTTATGATTTTTCCATTACGAAGAACGTAATGTCGCTGATCATTAGCGTCCTGCTGCTGATCACCATTTTCTCGATCGTGAAGAGTGGCTATGCCAAGCGTCAGGGCAAGGCTCCCAAGGGTCTGCAATCGGCCTTGGAACCCTTCATCATTTTTATTCGTGATGAGGTAGCTAAAAACTATATCGGCGAAAAGCACTACCGTCGCTTCCTGCCTTACCTGTTAACCGTTTTCTTCTTCATCTGGATTAACAACCTGCTGGGTCTGTTGCCGGGTGCTGCCAACGTAACGGGTAACATCGCCGTAACGCTTACGCTGGCCGTGTTGACTTTTATCGTCGTAAACTTCAACGGTCGCAAAGCCTACTGGACGCACATTTTCGCGATGCCCGGTGTACCGAAATGGATGCTGATCGTGATGACGCCCGTTGAAATTGTAGGGATGATGATGAAACCCTTCTCCCTGATGGTTCGTCTTTTTGCGAACGTTACGGCTGGTCACATCATTCTGCTGAGCTTACTGAGTTTGATTTTCATTTTCAAATCAGCCGCTCTGAGTGTAATCGTAGGTCCCTTTACGGTATTCATGACGATGATCGAATTGCTGGTAGCGGTGTTACAGGCGTATATCTTCACCGTTCTTACGGCCAGTTACATTGGAGCCGCCGTTGAAGAGCATCACCACGATGATCATCATTAATAGCGTCTTTGCTTGCTCTTTACAGTCTTTTTTAAATACATTCTTTGTTTCACTTTAATAAATAAAACAGTCATGTTGACTACTCTCTTACAAGTTGCTCAAGAAGGTGGACTTTCATTAGCATACCTTGGTGCGGCAATCGGTGCAGGCTTAGTTGCTATTGGTGCAGGTCTGGGTATCGGTCGTATCGGTGGTACTGCCATGGAGCTATCGCTCGTCAGCCTGAAGCTTCTGGAAAAGTACAAGGTGCGATGTTGATCGTAGCTGCTTTCGTAGAGGCCGTTGCCCTGTTCGGTGCGGTAATCTGTCTTCTCGTAGCTGTGAAGTAATTCACACCTCGAGCCGAAATTCTGACATCTGGCCCGGCTTGCATTAGGTGACCGGGCCCGATGTTCTTCTCACTGAGTGAAACAAACAAAGAAATAGGCATTCGCCGCTATTTGATTTTTCAACCCAAACTAGTTCCAACGTCATGGACTTAATTACCCCGAGTCTTGGTCTGATTTTCTGGCAATTGGTTTTCTTTCTGCTCCTGGTTTTCGTGTTGGGCAAATATGCCTGGAGACCCATCCTGTCGAGCCTGAACGAACGCGAAAAGTCGATTGAAGACGCTATCGAACTCGCCAAGAAAACGCGTAACGAAATGGCTCAGCTGAAAGCTGATAACGATCGGGCCAAAGCCGATGCCATCATCGAACGCGACGCGATCCTGAAACAGGCTCGCCAGACGGCTGAGAAAATGATTGCCACGGCAAAAAATGAAGCCGCTCAGGAAGCCAAAGCTGAAATCGAAAAAGCTCGCAAGACTTTCCGCGAAGAGCAGGCGGCTGCCGTATCGAAGCTGAAAGACGAGACTTCTAAAATCGCTCTGGAAATTGCTGAAAAGGTACTTCGTCGCGAATTATCTGACAAGACTTCTCAGGAAGCTCTTGTGAATGATTGGCTGAAAGATGCCAAATTGAACTAATTACGTACTACGGCGACAAAGCGTCGTTATAAATACGTATTATCACTATGTCTGACCAAAGCGTAGCGTTTCGATATGCCAAATCGTTGATCGGGCTGGCTCAGGAAAAAGGAGTGCTGGATAAAGTGCAGGAGGATATGCAGTTGTTTACGCAGATTTGCCAAACCAACCGTGATTTTTCCCTGGCTTTACACAGTCCTATCGTTAAACACTGGAAGAAACTGGAAATCTTGAAAGCCCTGTTTCAGTCCCGTGTGAGTCCAGTGACGTTTTCGATTTTTGAAATCATTACGAAAAAAAATCGGGAATCTATTTTACCTTCTGTTGCTCGGGAATTCAACCGACAGTACCAAGAGCTAAAAGGAATCCAGGTAGCCCATATTACGACAGCTTCACCTCTGACGGATGCCCAGCGGACTCAGTTCAAAGCGGTGGTATCTCAACAGACGGGCAAGACGATTGAACTGTCGGAGACCGTAGACCCCAATTTGATTGGGGGTTATTTACTTCGGGTAGGAGATAATCAGATTGATAATTCGATTAAGAGTCGCTTGAATGATTTAAAAATTCAGTTTGCTCAAAGTTAGTTTAGTACCAGTTATTTCTGATTTTTTACCTGTTTGCATACAGTTAGAAAAAACCCGCCACTTGGCGGGTTTTTTTTGGTTTTACTCAATTCGTATAATCGAACAGGATTTACCTCGAAACTGGAAATGCTCCCCTACCCGCTTACCTAATAGCTGACTCCCAATCGGTGATCCGGGTGAAATCACAACTACTTTTTCAGTATCTACCGGTATTATGCCTACGCTGATGGCAATGAGAAACCACCCCTCAGAGGTTTCAATTAACGATCCAAACTCCACGCGTTCGTAGTGGGCAGCCAGTTCCTGCCGTTCGAGTTGTAAGCGTTCCTGCCGCAGGATTTCATATTGCTGGGCGTAGCGATCCCGCTCATTCTGGGCCATCGCCCGACCCGTTTCGTATTTGTCGCCCGCCGAACTCTTACTTTCTTCATTGGCGGAAGCCTGAGCCGCCTGCATGGCATTCCAAGCAATACTCACTTTCTCATCCAGCAGCGACTTTAAGCGTTCGATGATCGTAGTTTTATTCATAACTGATGTAGTATAGCTAAAGAAGGGCTGATGAGAATGCTCACCAGCCCTTCTTTCAAAACAACAAACGACGGCTTATTTCAGTCCCAGGTCTTCCTGGATTTGTTTTACCTTCGCTTTCAGGGAATCATACGTCGTATTAAAATCTTCTGGTTTCTCCAGCGGAGCATTCACGGATACGTAAAATTTGATTTTAGGCTCCGTACCCGACGGACGAGCCGATACCTTCGTACCATCCGCCAGGATCAGTTGAATTACGTTTGACTTTTCAATACCCATTTCCGCCGCGATCGGTGTTTGCTGACCCGTCGCTACGTCTTTAGATACCAGGTTTTGATAATCCAGAATGGTAACGGGTTTTGATCCGGCAACTTCGGCGGGTGGGTTGTTCCGCATGTCGCTCATCATTCGCTGAATCTCTTCGGCTCCCTCTTTTCCTTTTTTCGTCAGCGAAATCAGTCCTTCGTAGTAAAAGCCGTTTTCCATGTACATCTCTGTCAGCATGTCAAACAGACTCAGCCCCTGGTCTTTTGCGTAAGCAGCCAGCTCCGCAATGATGGCACAGGAAGCAATCGCATCCTTATCCCGTACGGCATCACCGATCAGATACCCATAGCTTTCTTCCCCACCACCGATAAATTGTTCGCGGCCTTCCAGATCACGGATTACTCCTGCAATGTATTTGAAACCGGTCAGCGTGTTGTAACAGTTCACGCCGTACCGATCACACATTTTATCGATCAGATTCGTCGTTACGATGGTTTTCGCTACGAATTCCTTGCCCGTTAACTTACCCGCTTCTTTCCAGGCCCGTAACAGATAAAAGATAATCAAACTAGCCATTTGATTGCCGTTCAGTAGCTGCCATTCTCCATCGGCATTCTTTACGGCTGAACCTACGCGATCCGCATCCGGGTCAGTTGCCATCACCAGATCCGCATCAATTTCTTTGGCCTTGTTCATGGCCAGGGTCATCGCTTCCGTCTCCTCTGGATTCGGATATACGACTGTAGGGAAGTTTCCATCCGGTGTTGCCTGCTCTTCAACGATCGTTACATTGGTAAAGCCAATCTTTTCCAGGGCTTTCGGCACCAGCGTAATACCCGTTCCGTGAATCGGCGTATACACGATTTTCAAATCTTTCTGCCGCTCGATTACGCCCGGATTCACTACGTTCTTCGTAATCACCTGCTCCAGGTACTTCTCGTCGACTTCCTCACCAATTTTTTCAATCAAATCCGGATTTCCCTGAAAGTTGATGTCGTCAACGGATTGAATGTTGTTGACTTCCGTGATAATGTTTTTATCGTGCGGAGCCACCACCTGAGCACCGTCGTTCCAGTAGGCTTTGTAACCGTTGTACTCTTTCGGATTATGAGAGGCTGTAATGACTACTCCACTCTGGCAACCCAGCAAGCGAATGGTGAACGAGAGCTCGGGCGTTGGACGTAGTTCTTTGAAGAGAAATACTTTGATTCCATTCGCGGAGAAGACATCCGCCGTTACCTGAGCAAATTCAGGGGACATGTTCCGGCTGTCGTGAGCAATGGCTACTTTTATTTCCTGACTGGGAAAACTTTTCTTCAAATAATTGGCCAGACCCTGCGTAGCCGCCCCTACCGTGTATTTGTTCATACGGTTTGAGCCTACGCCAATCAAGCCACGTAATCCACCCGTACCGAATTCCAATTCTTTGTAGAAGGCATCGGTTAATTCCGTATCATTTTTTTCATCCAGCAGTTTCTGAACCGCTGTTCTGGTTGTTTCATCGTAGTTTCCAGAAACCCAATTCTGTACTTTCTGGCGGATAATCGCGTCGAGACCGGTTGACATATAGGTAGTTAAAGTTGATAAAAAATTAAGATGTATGAGGAAACTACAAAATTCTGTGCATCACGGAGTAAAAAAGAATTCTACTACTAAAATGCTTACTAAATAGTAGTACAATCTTACGGGGAATTTTACTTGTGAAACAAGTCTTTGTACATTTCGTCGAAAAAATTTACGGCTTTACAAATCCAGCCATTATTAAAATCTCGTTAATATGAAATGAGAATCAGTTACAAATCAACCCATTACATTAACCACTTATTTACTAAAATGTTAGGGCCTCGTTGCACCAGATTTTAGTAACCTGTAAAAAGCCGGAGTTAATCGTCCTCTTTTTTACGCACTCTTATTTTTTGTTGAATTTCATTTTTAACCCTTTATCCATCGTAATAGCGTATAACTATGGAGACTACGAATCAAAACAAATCATCTAGCGGAATTTGGGGAGCTGCCTTTGCAGTAATGTTGGCCATTTCAGGCGTATTAGGTTTCTTGCTGTTCCAGGAAAAAACGGAGACCGATAAGCAATCGACTGAAATCAGTATCAAGGCCCGGGACCTGGCTATCACGCACAGCCGTCTGGATTCCATCTCTAGAGAATTGGATGCTAAAATTGCTCAAGTACAACAGTTAGGTGGAAACATCGAAGAGTTACAAAAACTTAAAGTGCAACTCGAAGCGGACAAAGCCTCTTTGTTAAAGACCAAAAATGTCTCAATTGCTAAGTATACCAAGAAGATTAAAGAATATGAGGCAATTCTGACCCAAAAAGATGAAGAAATTGCCCGCTTGCAGGAAGAAAATGGTCAGTTAACGAATCAAAACCAGCAACTGACGCAGGAAAATACCACTATCCGTACGGACCTGGATAATACCCGTCGTTCGTATAGTGATTCGGTTAGTACGCTTCGTACCAGCAACCAGGAGTTAGCTGATAAAGTAACGATTGGTTCCGCACTTCGGGCTGAGAATGTACGTGTATTGGCCGTTAACAAGAAAGGAAAGACTCGCTCAAATGATGAGAACGAGTACAAAGGCAAACGCGTAGATAAAATTAAAGTAGCCTTTACGCTGGCTCCCAACCCGCTGACGAAAGAGGAATCGAAAGACATTATGATGCGTGTGGTTGATCCCGAAGGTGCCGTATTGTCGGATACTGAAACGGGTTCAGGCATCTTCTCTTTCCAGGGACGTGACATGCAGTATACCTACAAACAGTCGATTCAGTACTCTAACAATCGGCCCGTCGTTGAGATGCTGTACACGCGTGGTCAGCAGTACAAAAAAGGTAAATATAACGTTGAGCTGTACGCCGAAGGTTTTAAAATCGGCCAGGGCGAATTCGTAGTAAGATAATTTGATTATCATAGCTGTAATAAAAATACCGCTCGGATTTCGAGCGGTATTTTTTTGTGTCCTTTAAAACAAACTAAGAACGTACGAGCATAGATGGGACTAACTCGCCCGTCAGGAACGTTGTTACAGCGGCGGCATTAATCCGGCATTCTTCAATGAGCGGATGTAAAGGTTCACTCAAAGAAAGTTCCAGATCAGCGATGGAAGGTTTAGCCATAAAGGCAGCATTTAAAATTAGTTCCCTGCCATCCGAGTGTGTATAGATGATTTCGGGACGATATTCTGCAGAAGCCGTCAGGACATTGTACAGTTTCTTCGCCAGCTCATACGATTCATCCGTCGCTGTAAATGTAATCGTTTTAACTTCCCGTTGTGGAAGCCCTGCTACGCGTTGCTCAATCGCTTCATCAAGACGAGCCAGTTGCTGGCGTAACAGCGTCGTGAATTTACCCGTACGAATGCGTTCGCGGATGGAGAACCGAATAAAGTACGTCAGTGAGTCGGTAACATTTAACCCGATTTCAGCCATCTGTTTAAAGATGAACGAACTGGGTGACATACCCGGCAAGGTATTCGGATCGTGCAGTAACACTTCTCCAGCCGGTGTCAGGAACCCATCGATCCGGGTACAAACGCCAAAACCCAGCAGGCGGAAGGTTTCTTTTACCATCCGATGTACTTCCTGGTTATTTTCCAAACTGGTACGGATAGGCATTCCTTTGCGTACGGTGTTGGTCAGGTATTTCGTGGCAAAATCAAATACTACATCTTCATCGGCTTTAATTACTTCCGAAGGAGGCAGGGCTAGCGGAGAACCGTCAAAATCCTGAATTACGCCGCAGCTAAACTCCTGTCCGTACACAAAGCTTTCAAACAATACCGCGTCCTCGGCGTGAATAGAACTCAGCATAACAATACAGTACTGGGCCGCAAACTGTTCGTCAAGGGCTTTCCATAAATCAGCCGGGTGAGCAATGGTAGTTTCGCCATTGAGTGTGAGCGGAAAAGCAATGCCTTCATCCAAGTTTGTGACGCGTTGTAAAAAAGCTCCCTTCTCTTCATCACTTAAATAAACCCATTCATCGGGGCGAATTTCCTGTTGAAAGAAGCTTTGCCGTACGCCTTTTTCAAATACTTCCTGGCTGTCCTTGCGAATAAAGGATACGCCGATGGACGAGCCTGATGCGGAGCTTTACACACAAAAGGAAATCCTACATTCTGTTTAACCTGCTCAAAAAGCAATTCCCGATCGAACTCATCCCATTCCGATTTACTCAGCGAAAAGAGTCGCTTGTTCAAGCCTACCGTTTGTTGAATGAGTTGATTCTGGGTAATCTTATCAATACCAATTCCTGAACCCATAAGGCCTGAGCCGTAGTAGGGCATTCCATACCATTCGAGCAAGCCCTGAATGGCTCCATCTTCGAGTTGAGGACCATGCACGGCCAGGAAAGCGAAATCAAAATACTGCCTGAATTCGTGCGGCATCAGGCGTTTACCTACCTGACTAATCATGTTCTCCTCCTGTTCAGGCGTCAGTTCCAGTGACTCTTCGTAGACCCGAAACGGATATCCTTCCGTGCGAACGAATGACTGAGGCGGGTAGAAATCCCGAATGGAAGCCGCTTCCATGTACTGCGTTTCAAGCAGGATAAAATTTCCCCGACCATCAATAAATACGGGAATGGGCTCGAACAAGTAGCGGTCCAGCCCCGTATAGGTTGTCTTTCCGCCTAAAAATGAAATCTCCCGTTCGCGAGCCGGGCCACCGAAGAAAATGCCAATTCTAAACAAGGTATTCAGTTTTAAAGGAACAAAAATGGGATTTGACTTGAGAATCGAAAGTTACGGAGCTGTGTATAGAATGTCACATGCTCGTCGGCAGAAATACGAAAATCACCCGTAAGGCGTTACAAAAAAAGCCCCAGAATTTCTTCTGAAGCTCTTTCTATTATTTTTTCAGGTCGTACTAGGGATGACGTACCAGTAATTTCTTCGTAATTAATGTTCTTCCTTCCTGCGAAAGCTGATAAAAATAAATGTTGTTCGGAAGATTTGACGTAGTGATACGTTGCTTACGTTCACTGCGATCCAGCATAATGTCCGCCACTTGCATACCTAACGGACTGTAAATGGTAATTTTTGCATCGCCAGCGTTAGCTGCTATGGCATACTCTACGTCTACATGATCGTTAGCTGGATTCGGATACAGATTGGAGATCGTGATTTTATCGCTGACGTACAGTTTTTCCGTCGATGGATTGGCTTCTTCAGAAGCCAGTGGTTCCGTAGCTACTACCGCTAAGGGAGCTAGTGGTTGATCCGTTTTAGGGGAGCCCGTCGACTTGGGACGATTCCGTAAAAGCGTACGATAATATTCGTTAACGGCCGTCGAACGATTCAACTTTACCTCCCGTGACATTTCGGCTTTGGGATAGAAAAAAGAACTCATTTGTTGGGGAACGACCGCAGATTTTGCTTTTGGTTTAATGTCAAGTCGACTGCGTTTCGGCTCTCCCTGAGCGTACGTATCAAGCGTCACTGCTGAAGACAGGACGATTGAAATGCCGTACAGAAAGAGTAAAAGGTGTTTCATAAATTGTTGTATGAAATGCAATCGCTACTTTTTGCAGGAGCAAATGTAGCCATATACGTTTGATAACCAAGTTTTTAACAAGTATTAACACTAAATAATTTACTTTTGTGAATTACTCAGAGAAAAAGGCATACCAAATATTTTCTACCCTGGTTTCCCCAAATTTTCTCACTTTTTCAGGGTAGCCGTTGGTTCTACTTTCTTGACTGGGGTAGGCTTAACCTGCTTGACTGGCAAGCGTTTAACCATTTCCCGCGTAGGTCTTTCCTTCTCCCGCCAATTGAACCCATCCAGCTCCCGATTGTCCGCCGTTACTTCTTTGGGAGGTCTTAATACACCGTCCGGACTTCCCACAAAAGCGATGCGTTTCACTTGGTTTTCCTTAAAATGAAGCCGCATCCGTGAAGCTTGGACGTAATTCATGCCAATCGGTTTACTATCATCTTTTTTAGCGAAATAAATACTTTCGCCATTCCCCTCTACCAGTGTATTATCGAGTTTTGAATCCGCATTAAAATAAGCCGTTATTCGTCGACCCTTCACTTGATTGTACTGAATCAATGTATCTCTGGCAATAATAAAGGCTCGTCGGTTGAGATACATCGTCCGCATCTTATTATTTACTAAACGGACAAAAATACTATCGGCTTCCGACTGATTCTGGCCGTTCCAGAGTGTCGGCTTTTTATAAAAGGAAATCAGTGAATCAGCCAGATTGTAGACCAGTGAATCACACTTGGCTTGTAAATCGTTACGGAAAATCAGTACATGACGATCCGCAATAAACCTTCGGGTAGTGTCTTTGACCCCACGTATTTCCTGCGAAATCAGCGTATCCGCGGAGAGTAATAAGGTATCCCTGGCAAAAAATTTCTGTAACAACGCTTCGCCGTATACTCGCGAAATGCCCGTTTTACCGAAATACCTTCCTACCTGTCCGGTTAGTATGGCACTGTCTTTCTTCGCCACCATGACTACATTTCCTCGGGCAATGCCGATTTGGGTAATGGGGTCGTAAAACAGTGAATCACCCGTTAAATCATTGTTGGGCATACGTACCGTCGAACGTCCCCTGAAATTCGAAATCCGCGAATTCAAGTTATACGAACCTGAGGATGTAAAAAGCGTGTCGTTGGCTGCTTCCTGCTTTTTCTTTTTTGAAATAATCTGCGTAGGAGCGATAAAATAGGCTTCCTTGGAAAGGGTACTATACCGGAGTGAATCAGCAAATAAATCGGTTTCCGGACTCTTCACTTTCACATTTCGCTTGAATACCGAAAGCTTGGTAGCCGTATTGTAATAGCCCTCTTTACTCACCAGGGTACTGGTTTTATCCACCAGCGTCCCTCCCGTATTGTAGCTGGCGATTTTCGAATTCATGTCGTAATCGAGCTTACGGGTTTTCAGCGTAGACACCTTATCATTCAGCGTCACAACGCGGCCCGTAATCTTGGCCTGCCGGGTGTTGCCAAAGTACATCGCCGTATCACCCGTCAGCGTAAGACTGTCGCCCTGGATGATTTTCACATTTCCGTAGGCTTCGACGACGTTGATGAGGTCATTTTTCTTGGCCAGATGACAGAGCAAGACGACATTCCCCTGTCGCATGCGTACATTTCCCCGCAGAAAGGTATTACCGACCGTCTGGTCCACCCAGAGTGTATCGGAATAATCTACATCCACTACTTTTCCTGCCGGAGCGGGCGTGGGATTCTGAGCCCATCCCCAGAGTGGAAGGAAGAGTAGCAACCCTAAAATATATCTTTGCCAGTGTTTCATTTGCATGGGCAAAATTAACCATTCGCAAGCGTGCTGACCGAATTTTTAGCATTCATTAACGAGCGAAAACTCTTTTCTTCCCAGGATCGGCTTTTGCTGGCCGTTAGCGGAGGACTGGATTCGGTCGTACTTACTCATTTAATCCGACAAGCCGGCTTTGCGTACGGCATTGCTCACGTTAATTTTCAATTACGCGGAGACGAATCGGTTCGGGATGAGCTTTTCGTGCAAACGCTTGCCGAGCAGCAGAGTGTCCCTTTTTATCTCCAACGCTTTGATACGCTAACCATCGCCCGTCAGAAAGGTTTATCCACCCAACTGGCCGCCCGTACCTTACGCTATGAATGGTTTGAACGTCTGCGAACGGATCAGGGCTACACCTACATTCTGACAGCTCATCACCTTAATGATTCCCTGGAAACCGTCCTTTTGAATCTGGTTCGGGGTACGGGACTTGCGGGGTTTCGCGGTATTCCCGCACAAACGCCTACCCTGATTCGTCCCTTACTGGGCTTCAGCCGGGAACAACTGGCTGCCTATGCGGCTGAACAGGGCTTAGTCTGGGTCGAAGATTCGAGCAATCAGAAAGACGCCTACCGTCGCAATCGGCTCCGCCATCAGGTGGTTCCAGTGTTACAGGAGCTAAATCCCAATATGCTCGGTACCTTTCGCACGACCCTCGACCGCATGGAAGCCGCCGAACGATTTATCGCCCAGCAACTGCAATCCTGGCAACAGCAGGTGGCTCAAACGCACGAAATTTCATTGTCCTCGCTGGATGCCTTTCCCGAGCCCCTGTTCGTATTGACTGAAACGCTCAAGGCCTATGACTTTTCCTACCAACAATGTCAGGCTATTTACCAGAACCGTTGGGCTCAGCCCGGCACCCGGTATTTCTCTGCCCGGTATGAGCTGGTACTCGATCGGCAACGCTGGCTGCTGGAGCTTCGGCAAACCTCGTCTCCCTCCGTACAAACCATTCCGGATGCTCCGGCTGTTATTTATACACCGTTTTTCAGCCTTATGTTGCAACGCCTGGAAAATTTTTCCTGGAAAGCGAACTCACGGGTAGCTTATCTGGATGCAGCGGCACTGATTTTTCCACTCACCCTGCGAATTTGGCAACCGGGGGATTGGTTCTGCCCCCTGGGTTTAGCTGGCAAACGGCAGAAAGTCAGTGATTTTCTGGTCAATCAGAAGATACCCCGTATGGAGAAAGATCGCGTTTACGTACTTGAATCCCAGGGCCAGATTGCCTGGATTGTGGGCTACCGCGTAGATGAACGGTTCAAAATCACCGAAAAAACGCAGACGGCCGTACGGGTAGAAATCAACCGAGAGCAGTCTCTTGCAGAAACTACTTTTTCATAAATGCATTTGTATCTAACAGAAAGCCGATAGTTTTGCTTTCTATCGATTGGAAAGCGATTTCGTCTGACCATCTTTTCCTAAACCTCGTAACCATGCTTCATTCATTCCTTCGCCTCGGAAGTGTAACCCTGCTCCTGGGACTGGCCTTAGCAGCCTGCCAGTCTTCCGAAAAAACGGCTACCACTACCCAAGATTCTACTACTGCTTCCACTATGTCTGCTTCGATTACGAAAGTTGCCTTCGGCACGCTTAACAATCAGCCTGTCGATCTCTACACCCTGACCAACGATCAGGGAATGGTGGTGAAAATCACCAACTACGGCGGCATCATTACCGAAATTCACGTACCCGATAAAGAAGGCAAGCTCGGTGACGTCGTACTGGGCTTTGACTCGCTGGCGGGTTATCGGCAACCGAACGTTCCGTACTTCGGAGCGTTGATTGGACGGTACGGCAACCGCATTGCCAAAGGCCAGTTTAATCTGGAAGGAAAAACCTACAAACTGCCCATCAACAACGGACCAAACTCGCTGCACGGCGGTACGGAAGGCTTTGACAAGAAAGTCTGGACGGCTGAAGAAGTAAAAACAGATTCAACGGTAGGCTTAAAGTTGACGCTGGTTAGTCCCGACGGGGATCAGGGTTATCCCGGTACGCTTAAGGCAACCGTAACCTATACGCTTAGCGATAACAATGCCCTTCGCCTTGACTATGAGGCAACGACGGACAAGCCAACCGTGGTTAACCTGACCAACCACACGTATTTTAACCTGACGGGTGGTACGAGTGACATTCTGGGACACGAAGTACAACTCAAAGCCAGCCGGATTGTCCCCGTAGGTGCCGACCTGATTCCAACGGGTAAACTCCAGGACGTAAAAGGTACTCCGTTTGACTTTACTACGGCCACTGTCGTAGGTCAACGGATTAATGATACCAAAGACGAACAAATCAAAAACGGCGGTGGCTATGATCATTGCTGGGTGTTCGACGAAGCCGGTACGGGCCTGAAATCGCAGGGAATGGTCTACGAGCCGACTACGGGCCGCACCATTGAACTGCTCACGACTGAGCCCGCCGTTCAATTCTATTCGGGTAATTTCCTGGATGGAAAACTGACGGGCAAAAACAACGTCAACTACAAAAAGCGGTCTGGCCTTTGCCTGGAGACAGAACATTATCCAGATTCGCCTAATCAGGCTACTTTCCCCTCGACGGTACTGAAACCAGGTCAGACGTATACCTCGACGACGGAATACCGTTTCTCGGTTCGTAAATAAGATTGCCTCATTCCTACGACGCGGAGGGTGCTGAAGTATGACGCTTTAGGTACCCTCCGCGTCGTTTCGTTTCTTGGAGTGAGTTTTTTAACGGAATCTACGTTTCATTTGCTACACGATCATGAATCTATACGTTCAACTTCCCGTACGGGTCGAAGAAAAGGAGTATTTTCTATCAAAACTGCCTGAATCCATTGACGCGGTTTTTGAGATTGATATTACTGAGGCAACACGGGCGGAAAACATCAAAAAGGCCGATATTGTCTTTGGAAATCCGCCGGCTGAACTCCTCGAAGCGGCCGAGAACCTTCGCTGGATACAGCTTCATTCCGTAGGATTTGACAAGTATCAGAACCTGAAAAGCGAAGCTCAACTCACGAATATGAAGGGATTTTACGCCCAACCCTGTGCGGAAACTGCCGTGGGTGGTGTACTGGCTTTTTACCGGAAAATGGACTGGCTGGGTATTCTTCGCAGTCGTAATGAATGGGTAGGTCAATCGCTACGCATGGAGATGAGCCTGCTTCGGCGGAAAAAAGTACTGATCCTGGGGACGGGTAGTATTGCCCAGGCCTGCCGTAAAATTCTCAGTGGCTTTGACTGCGAAATTGCGTTCTTCGGCCGTAGCAATCCGGAAGCCCGTTTTCGTACTCCCGAGGCGATTATCGAAGGCATCGGTGAATTTCAAGTCATCATCAATACGCTACCGGGTACGGAGCAAACGGCCCGTTTTGTTTCGGCAGAAATGATTGCCCGTATGCATCCATCGGCGGTATTCGCCAACGTAGGACGCGGCTCGACAGTGGACGAACCCGCTTTGGTACAGGCACTGCTCAACGGTGATATTGCGGGAGCCGTACTGGATGTAACGGAGCAGGAACCCTTACCCAATGCTCATCCGCTTTGGGATTGCCCCAATGTGATTCTTTCCCAGCATTCGGGTGGCGGATACGCCGAAGAATTCAGGGATCTGATTGATGTTTTCCTGAACAATCTACATAAGTTTCTAGCCCATGAGCCCCTCGAAAATATCATTGATCCGCAGAAAGGCTATTAGAAAAAGGGTGTGATCTAATGGTTGATTTTTTCGGCGTAATGGGCCACCAAGCCTTCGTTTACAGCCGATTAAGGTAGCATTTTCTAAAAAAATAATATTTAGTAGTCTGCCGGAGTGACGAAACGTCTCCTTTTTTCGTTACCAAGTCTCTCCACTCTCTTAAAAACCTACGGAAGCCTTGTTAACTCTAACAGGAAAGACGTATCTTTGCGGACTTATGCAGACTATTCGGTATTTAGTTCTTTTTCTGGGCATTACGTTCGTTTTTAGTTCCTGCGGGAATTTCGAGAAACTTCGTAAAAAGGGTACTGACGAACAGAAATACCAGGCCGCCCTGACGTATTACAAAAAAGGCGATTATGATAAAGCCGTACTGCTGTTTGAAGAACTCAAGCCCATTCTTAAAGGCTCGGACCAACAGGAGATGGCTACGTTCTACGAAGCCTACTGTAACTATCATCTTCAGCAGTACGAAGTAGCTTCGTTTCAATTCAAGCGTTTCTATGAAACCTTTGGTCGAAGCGAGCACGCCGAAGAGGCTCTCTATATGAGCTCGTATGCCTCCTACCGGGCCTCAATGCCGTATTACCTGGATCAGGCCAGTACGCTGACGTCCATGGATGCAATGCAGAGCTTCATCAACACCTATCCGCAAAGTAAATTTGTGGAAGAAGCTTCCAAAATCATTAAAGAATCGCGGAAGAAGCTGGAAAAGAAAGCCTATGAACGGGCCAAGTTGTATTACAAAACCAGTCCAACGAACCTTCAGAATTATCGGGCAGCGGTGTATGCGGTGAATAACTTTAGAAAGGAATTCCCCGATTCAGATTATAATGAAGAACTGTCCTATCTGCAGGTACAATCCCAGTATGATTTTGCCCAGAACAGCTTATATACCAAGCAAAAGGAACGTTACGACGACGTTGTGAAGTATTACCAGGAATTTGTGGATACGTTCCCCAAAAGCAAGTTCCTCAAGAGAGCGGAACGTTTCTACGAAGATTCCGTTAAAAAATCGGCCGATCTTGCTGAACAGGAACGTTTAGCAAAAGCCGCTCAAAAAGATAAAGAGAAAACAACGCAACCGGCTAATGCGGGACGTTTGGGTGGCTCTTCGAATTAATTCCATTACGTAACCATAAAATTAGTAAAGATATGCCCGCGAATCCTTCTATCGTTACTCGCGACACGGACAAACTGGCCGCTAAAACCAACGGCAATATTTACGAGGCAGTAGCCATTATGGCGTCTCGTGCAAAACAATTGTCAGTGAAGCAAAAGGAAGAACTCAATCAGAAGCTTTCCGAATTTGCTTCTACGGTAGATAACCTCGAAGAAATTTTCGAGAACCGCGAACAGATCGAAATTTCCAAACATTACGAGCGTCAGCCCAAACCGGCTTCTCTGGCTATTGAAGAGTACATTGAAGAACGCGTAAACTGGCGTTACCGGAGTGAATTACCAAGCGAAGACTAATCCTTTTGGCTTTGGGAAAACCTCCGTACTTGTTCGAGTGCGGAGGTTTTTTATTAGTAGACTTTTAGCTTATGCTGACGGGAAAACGAATTTTACTGGGTGTTACGGGTAGCATTGCCGCCTACAAAACGGCCTCTTTCGTACGCTTACTGATTAAAGCGGGAGCGGAAGTACAGGTAGTGATGACCCAGGCGGCTCAGGACTTTATTACGCCGCTCACGCTGAGTACGCTTTCCAAACGACCGGTGTACACCAAGTTGGTAGCGAACGATACGACGGGTGTCTGGAATAACCATGTGGAACTGGGCCTTTGGGCTGATCTGATGATCATCGCTCCGGCAACGGCCCATACGCTGGCCAAAGCAGCTCAGGGTCACTGCGATGACTTGTTGATGGCCGTGTACCTGTCAGCTCGCTGTCCGGTGTACTGGGCTCCGGCGATGGATCTGGATATGTACCATCATCCAGCTACGCGGGAAAACCTGAACCGACTTCAGCAGTTTGGCAATACCATTATTCAGGCAGGCTATGGCGAACTCGCCAGTGGTTTGATCGGCGAGGGACGCATGGCCGAGCCCGAAGAACTGGTAGCTGTACTGGAAAACCATTTTGTTCAAACGCCCTGGAAAAATAAGAAAGTGCTGATTACGGCAGGCCCAACGCAGGAAGCCATTGATCCCGTACGCTTTATTTCCAATCATTCATCCGGGAAAATGGGTTACGCACTGGCCGGGCAGCTGGCCGCTCAGGGAGCCCAGGTAACACTGGTCAGCGGCCCCACGGCTCTGGCTTCGCCGCATCCGTCAGTCACCTTGCGTCAGATACGCTCGGCTCAGGAAATGTACGAAGCCTGTCGGGAAGTGTTTGCCGAACAGGAAGTGACCATACTGGCAGCAGCCGTAGCTGATTATACCCCTACCGTGGTAGCGGAGCAAAAGATCAAAAAAACGGAAGCGAGCTTTACCATTGAACTGCGTAAAACCGTTGATATTGCAGCTACCCTGGGTCAACAAAAACGTTCGGATCAGTTGCTCGTCGGCTTTGCTCTCGAAACGACGAATGAAGTGGCGAATGCCCGGGAAAAATTGATCCGTAAGAATTTTGACTTAATCGTCCTAAATTCGTTAAATCATTCGGGTGCCGGCTTTGGTTATGATACGAATCAAATCACAGTCATTGATCGTAACCAGCAACTGACGGACTATCCATTGAAAAGTAAGACGGAAGTGGCCAGTGATATTTTAAAGGCCATTGCCGCGTATTTGTAAGCATCCATCCCCGTGTTCTTTATGAAATATTTGCTTTCCATTCTATGTACGCTAGCCATTTGGGGTACGGCCTCCGCCCAGGAACTGGCCTGTAACATTACGCTACGGACGGACCAGGTACGGGTAAACCAGCAAGCCAACAACGCTCAGCAGATTTACGGCGAATTACAGCGAGCCATGACGGACTTTGTGAACGGCCGCCGCTGGACGAATGATCAGTTTCGTCAGGAGGAAAAAATTCACCTGGATATTTCCATCAATCTTCAGAAGGCTACTGCTCAGGGTGATTACGAAGGACAAGCCATTATTCAGGTAAACCGCCCCATTTTTGGCACCAACTACGAAAGTGTACTGCTTCGGTACGTAGATCGGGCGTTTTCCTTTAAATACCTACCCGAAAACCCGCTGAATTTTAACGATAACGTTTTCTCGGATAATCTTACATCCATGCTGGCCTATTACAGCTACATTGCTCTGGCTCTGGACTACGATTCATTCGGCAAACGCGGCGGTGAAGCCTGGATTCAGCGGGCCTATAACGTAGCCAATCTGGCTTCCAATGGTGGGTTTTCCGGCTGGGATCAGCGGGGCGATCAACGGAGCCGGTACTGGTTGGTCGAAAATCTTCAGAATCAGCAAATGATTCCTTTTCGGGAAGGTTTGTATACGTACCATCGGCTTTCCATGGATGCGTTCAGTGATCAGCCCGATCAGGCCCGGAAGAATATTCTCGGCGTCCTGAACGACATCCGGCAGGTCATCCAGCTGAAACCTACTTCTATTTTAATTAACAGTTTTTTTGACGCCAAGTCCGAAGAAATCGTTCAGTTGTTTTCGCAGGGTACGGCGGCCGAAAAAACGCAGGCGTTTCAGGTCTTATCCCAACTCGATCCCACCAAAACGGATTCGTATCGAAGACTTACCAAGTAAGGATTCTTCGTTCTTCTCCTCTATGATTACGCTTCGCCAGGCTACTACGGAAGACAGAGATTGGGCTTATTTCGTCAAGAAGAAAGCCCTGGGATTGTATGTGGTAGAAACCTGGGGAGCCTGGTACGAGCGGATTCAATGGGAGTTTTTTGAACAAACCTACCAGCAGTCGCTTACGCAGATCATTTGTCAGAACGAAACGCCCGTGGGTACGCTCCGGGTAGAGCGTCGGACGGATGAAATTTTTCTGTCGGAACTGTATTTATTACCTACCTTTCAGAATCAGGGAATTGGTTCGGTTTTATTGGAACAATTAAAGGCTGAAGCCCGGCAACGAGCTTTACCTTTGCAGCTAACCGTCCTGCAGGTTAATGAATCCGCCCGCCGCTTCTATGAACGACACGGGCTGGTATGTACCGCAGAAATTAAAAACCATTACGTAATGACTTACCATGGGTAAACGACTAGTCAGACTACCAGCCACCGATCCCACCCTACCCGGACTTACGGGCAAACACCTGAACGTAGTCTTACGCAATGGCATTACGTATGCGGGGCGACTGTTGGGCCAGGAAAACCAGGAACTGATTCTGGAAGATGGTCTGTTACGCGAACGCCGCTACCCCGTGCGGGACATTGAGGAAATTGTGTACGATAAGACTACCGCCTTTTAGTATTTAACAGCCCACCATCCTTTTGTACCTTTGAAATTCGAAGGTGATCCTCTTTTGACTCATGCTTTCAAATCTGCTCATACAGAATTATGCTCTGATTGAATCGCTCGAGCTTTCGCCCAATGGCGGACTCAACATCATTACGGGTGAAACAGGAGCGGGTAAATCCATTTTGCTGGGAGCCATTGGTTTATTACGTGGCAACCGTGCTGATACCAAAGTACTCTGGGACCCTTCCAAAAAGTGCATTATTGAGGGGCAATTCGATATTTCGGGCTACTTTATTCAAACCCTTTTCGAAGAAGAGGAAATCGATTACGACACCACATGTATCATTCGCCGGGAGATTAGTCCTTCGGGAAAATCGCGGGCGTTTGTCAATGATACGCCCGTCAATCTGGAGACCTTACGCCGGGTTGGTTCCGAGCTGATGGACGTGCATTCCCAGCATGATTCCGTCCTGCTGGGTTCACAGGAATACCAGCTTCAGATTGTCGACACGTACGCCCAGAATACGGCCATTCTGGATCGGTATAAAGAACATTTTCGGGAATTCCGTAAAAAACAGGAAGCCTATGACCGCCTGCAGGCGGAGGCTAAGGAAATCCGTAAAGAGTTTGACTACAATTCTTTTCTGCTCGACGAACTCAGTAAAGGACGCTTTCAAGCTAACGAGCAAAGCGAACTGGAACGCGAACTGACGACGTTGGAAAACGCCGAAGAAATCAAGCAACGACTGGCGGCTGCCATCGGTTACCTTAATGATCCGGAACAAAGTATTCTTGGCTGGATGCAGAGTGTAGTTGGGAACCTGGGAGCGATTAGTACCTATGGAACCGAATACGCCCAGCTTCGCGACCGGGTACAGAGTTGTTTAATTGAACTGAAAGACGTGGTAGCCGACCTGGAGTCAGAAGAAGAATCCGTGGAGCTTGACGACGAGAAAATTGCCGTCGTGCAGGAACGCCTGAGTCTGCTCTACAATCTTCAGAAAAAGCATAACGTTACTACGATTGCCGACTTGCTGCAAATTCAGGCCAGCCTGGAACAGAAAGTAGCCAAAGTACTCAATCTGGATGAGGATCTGGCGGCGGCTCAAACCGCGGCTCATCAGGCCTGGGAGCAATTGGAACACACGGCCCGGGAACTTTCCGATTCCCGCAAAGTCGTACTCAGTGAGATTGATGATCTGGTGACGGGTTTGCTGGCTGATCTGGGCATTCCCAATGGCCGCCTCGTTGTGGATCATCAATTGGGCAAGCCCGGCAGTCAGGGAATTGATACCGTTAGTTTCCTCTTTTCGGCCAACAAAGGCATGCAACCCCGACAATTGCGGGAAGTGGCTTCCGGCGGTGAGTTTAGCCGTTTGATGCTGGCCGTCAAGTACATTCTTGCCAACAAGCGTTCCCTCCCTACGATTATTTTTGATGAAATTGATACGGGAATTTCCGGTGAAATTGCCATCAAAGTCGGAAACATGATGCTGGATATGGCCCATGGTCACCAGCTCATCGCCATTACCCACCTGCACCAGATTGCGGCGAAGGGCAATGCCCACTATTTTGTGTACAAAGATCACTCGGCGGATCGTACGGTTTCGCGGATTCGTCAGCTTAGTACGGAAGAACGCGTACAGGAAATTGCTCAGATGATCGGCGGGGCCAAACCATCCAAAGCCATCGTGGATAACGCCCGTGAGCTGCTGTCGCAAAACATGACCGAACGAACCAATTATAAACTTGATTTGTAGGGAAAGAGCGAGCATCCAGCGGATAAGCTCGCTCTTTCCGTTTTATTTTTCCCCAACTACAGGTGTATGAAAAAATATCTTTTCCTGGCCCTGGGCGTATCTTTAGCGGCCTGCCAAAATCCCCCCAGCGAAGATTTAAGCAAGTTTCAGAAAGAAGTAGAAGGCATGCATGATAAAATCATGGGTCCGTACATGCAGATTGAAGACCTTCGCGAAGCCATTCGTCAACAGGTGGCCAAGGATACCACCACGCGTGCCCAGGGCGACAGCCTGATTCTGGCCCTGACAAAAGCTGAAGAAGGCATGAACGACTGGATGGCCCACTACAACGGGGATACCTTACTGGATTTATCCGCTGATCAGGGCCGGGTTTATCTGGAGGCGGAAAAAAAGAAGGTCACGGCCGTTGAAGAACAAACCAACAGCAGCGTAGCCGCCGCCAAAGCGTTTTTGAAAAAGTAGGTTCTTTTCACCTAGAACCGGTTCCCAGGTTTTTCTTATGAAAATGTATTCCGTTGCCTGCCTGATGCTGGCCATCACTTTAGTACTAGCCTGTCAGTCAGAATCGTCGCGTCTACCCATTTTAGGGCCTCGCAATGGCGTGCAAACCCGCGTAGTCGAGGGTAAAACAGTAACCGATACGGTCTACCACCAGATTCCTGATTTTGCTTTTGCCAGTCAGTACGGGGATACGGTTACCGCGAAGTATTTTGCGGGTAAGATTTACATCGCCGATTTCTTCTTTACCACCTGCCCTACCATTTGTCCGAAAATGACAATGGAAATGCGAAAGCTGTATCAAAAGTTTAAAGATGATCCTCAGGTCATGTTTCTCTCCCACTCCATCGATCCCAAACGGGATAGCGTCGGACGTTTGAGAGAGTATTCAACGGATCTGGGGGTGTACGGACAGAAACAATGGTACTTCGTGACGGGCGACCGCAAGGAAATTTTTGACATCGGACAAAACGCCTATTTTGTTTCGGCCAAAGAAGATTCCGATGAGCCCGGTGGATTACTCCATAGCGGTGCCTTCATCGTCATAGATCCGCAGCGACGTATTCGCGGCATTTACGATGGGACCAAAGATGAAGTAGTAGGCGAAGTATCCGAAGCGATTGAATTACTCAAAAAAGAAAACTAACGTTCATTCCCTCATGTCTTCACGTCAGAATATTCTCTCCGGCTCACCCTGGGAAGATCGGGTCGGTTACTGCCGGGCCGTGCGAATCGGCAATCTCATTGAAGTGGCCGGAACAGTAGCCATTGTCGATGGTGAAACCGTACGGGCCGACGATGCGTACGCTCAAACCAAAAATATCATTGAGCGTATTGCGAAGGTTCTGGAAGAAGCCGGAGCCAGTCTGAGCGACGTCGTACGTACCCGCATGTTTACGACTGATATCAGCAAATTCGACGACATTGGGCGGGCTCACGGTGAGTTTTTCCGGGAGATCAAACCCGTAACGGCCATTTACGAGATTCGGAAACTGGTAGCCCAGGAATATCTGATTGAAATAGAGTTTACGGCAGTGGTGGAATAACATTTCTACAAAAAAAGGCTGACTCGGAGGTCAGCCTTTTTTTATGCTATATACCGTTCGCCTTACGCTTTGTGTTCGTCGCGTAAAAGATCATTCACCGTTTTCACCGGGTTAAAGGTGATCAGGGGTACTTCGACGAACAGCGTATTCCAATCGGACATGGAACCGTTCCAAAGTCCGGGTAATTCCTGAGCTTTCAGGTCTTTACCATCCTTGGATTTCTGCGTAATAAAGCCCGTTTGCGGATCGCGGTACTTCAACAGATCAAAGGCTTTTCCCGTGTAATCGGTCCAGGAGCAGACCAGATCTACCGGGTTAAAGTGCGTCGCTTTCAGGAATTTATTCTTCTGTTCCTCATCATCCATGTCTACTTGAGCGGATTCTACTACCTGTAGCTGACTGGTACCATCGGAGCTTTTCGCCCAGAACGGTCCACCACCCGGCTCGCCTACGTTCTGTACCATGCCGCAAACCCGGATGGGTCGGTTCAGCTTGGTGCGGAAATATTCCACTACTTTTTCAACGGGCCACTCGTAGAAGCCTTCTACCGGCTCTACGCACAAGACCCGACGTAAGAACTCATCGATTTCCGCCATTAACGCCTGACTCGTATCTCCACTGTCGAGACGGTTTAAGTAGCCGAAAATGCGTTCCCGCGTTTGCAGTAACGTTCCAGCGATGGCCCGTTTATAGATCGTGGTCGTATTTTTAAGACGATCCGGTACGACGTTATCAATGTTCTTGATAAATACCAGATCTGCTTCTACGTCATTGAGGTTAGCCAACAAGGCACCGTGACCCGCCGGACGGAACAACAGGCCGCCGTTTTTATCGACGAAAGGCGTATTGTCCAGATTAACCGCAATGGTATCGGTAGAGGCTTTTTGTTCCGAAAAATCAATAACAAAATTCAGATTGTGTCGCTCGGCGTATTCGGGAGCCTGTTCCGAAATCAGTTCCTTGAATTTAGCCTTGTGCTCGGGCGATACCGTGAAATGAATGGCTACTTCGCCTTTGGAACGAGCGTAGCTTGCTCCTTCGACCAGGTGTTCTTCCACCGGGGTACGATTTTCTTCGGCGTAGCGGTGAAATTTCAACAATCCTTTGGGCAATGAACCATAATCCAGACCTTTGCCCGTGAGGAAGTATGCCGCAATGGTTTGCTGATCCGCCGTTTCGATGTCAAGACCGTCTTTGGCTAGAGCTGCTTTCAAGTCGTCATAGAAAGCAAACTCTGGTAACCGCTCGAAAAACTGATCGACTGACTTATCCGATTTTCCGCCCTCCAGGAATCCAAATAAGGATTTGAACATCCGTGTGGCAGCTCCCGAAGCGGGTACAAATTTAACAATCCGTAAGGTAGGTACGTAAGTTTCGTAGGTATCCAGAGCGGCCTGGATTTGCTCGTCCGATAATTGCAGGATGCCGTCTTTAGGAGTAGCGGCACGGGTTAGATTCATCCAGGGGAATCCATTGACAAAGTATTGAATCTGGCTTTCGACCGTTTGGACTTCAATACCTTTGGCTTCAATTTGCTCTAAATCTTTGGTAGAAAACATGATTACTTAGGAAACGTTGAGGCTGAAAAATAAGACGGTGACTAGAAACAGCTAGGAATTATTCTGGTTAAAAATAGACACTTAAGTACACGAATTAACTGTAAATAATGGTTAAAGTTTTTGAAAAATACCCCAAGGTTATGACTTCTTATCGATTGATTATTTTTTTAGGCTTACTCGTCGGTTTCACCGCCTGCGATCAGCTCTTTCCGGGGCCATCTGAGAACACTTCTTTTGGTTCCGCGGTGAGTCGAGGGGTTCTCAATAATGCGGATATATACGAAGCTTCTGGCTTGGCGGTTAGTCGACACCAGCCCAATTTTATCTGGACGCACAACGATTCCGGTGACCCCAACCGCATTTTTCTACTCGATGCGACTAATGCCCAATGGAAAGCTACTGTCACGGTAGAAAACGCCACCAACCTTGACTGGGAAGATATGGCCGCTGCCGTTCGGGATGGAGTACCCACGCTCTATGTAGGCGATACGGGCGATAACCTCAACCAGTATTCCACCCACGCCATTTACCGTTTTCCGGAGCCTAATCCAGCAACGTTGTCGGGAAACGCTTCCGTATCCAACGTTGAACGCATTACCTATCGCTATCCCGATGGCCAGTGGGACGCGGAAGCCCTGATGGTGGATCCTCAAACGCTGGATATTTACATCATTTCCAAAGTTTCTTCGGGTACGCACCTCTATCGTTTACCTTACCCGCAATCAACCACGGAAGTGATTACTGCGGAAAACGTCGCCAGCCTTTCCCAAACCATGATTACTGCGGCTGATATTTCGCCCGATGGCCAGGAAATTCTCATGAAAGATTACCTCACAGTGTATTACTGGAAACGAAATTCAGGGGAAAGCATCGCTCAAACGATGCAGCGATCGGCCCGCGTGATGCCCTATTTTCCCGAACCGCAGGGTGAAGCGATCGCTTTTGCTACCGACCGCTCCGGCTACTATACCCTAAGTGAAGATCGGAATAATATTCGGGCTCATTTGTACTTTTATCCCCGCAAATAAAAACGCTTTTCTGTGGCTTTAAGTGATGAATATTTCATGGCGGTAGCGATGCAGCTGGCTCAGGAGGCGGCCGACGCCGGTGAAATTCCAGTGGGGGCTGTGGTGGTTTCTAACCGTCGTATTATTGGGAAAGGCAGTAACCAGACCGAACGCCTGAAAGATGTGACGGCTCACGCGGAAATTCTGGCATTAACTGCCGCTACGCAACATCTGGGATCGAAGTTTCTCCGCGACTGTACACTCTACGTAACCCTCGAACCCTGCGTGATGTGTGCCGGAGCCCTGTACTGGGCCCAACTGGGAAGACTGGTATACGGAGCAGCTGATGAGAAAAGGGGTTATTCGAAAGCCGGTTCTTTACTACATCCCAAGACCCGCGTCACCAGCGGTATTTTGCGGGAAGAAACCGAAGCCCAGCTCGTCCAGTTTTTCCGTAAACTCCGTCAATCCTAGCGGCTCCCGTAAAATTCCGGTAGGCCTGGAACTCTTTAACCCTTGGAATGCCTTTTTAAACCGAATAGACATTTATTCCTATTTTTAATCCTAATTTTCAACCAGCTATGGCTTTTGAACTTGCTCCTCTTCCCTATGCGGCAGACGCGTTAGAGCCCCACTTCGATGCTCAAACCATGACGATTCACCATGATCGTCACCACCAGACGTACGTTACGAACCTCAACAATGCCGTTGCCGGTACGGAACTCGAAGGAAAAACACTGGAAGATCTTCTCAAGAACGTAGGTCAGTTAGCCCCCGCCGTACGAAACAATGGCGGTGGTCACTGGAATCATACATTTTTCTGGAACATTCTTTCTCCCAGCGGCGGCGGTAGCCCCAAGGGTGATTTAGCGAAGGCCATTGATGCCAAATTTGGCTCTTTTGATGCCTTGAAAGAAGAATTTAAAAAAGCCGCTACGGGTCGTTTTGGCTCGGGGTGGGCCTGGTTAATCGTGGGTGAAGACGGTGAACTCGCCGTGACTTCAACGCCTAATCAGGATAACCCGCTGATGGACGTAGCCGAGAAAAAAGGCAAAGCCATCATCGGTTTGGACGTTTGGGAACACGCCTATTACCTGAAGTACCAAAATAAACGCCCGGATTACATCGATGCCTTCTGGAATGTAGTAAGCTGGGATGTTGCTGAAACTAACTATCAATCAGCGAAATAAGTCGATACAGGGAAGGAAGAAGGAAGAATTCCAAATTTTTTCTTCCTTCCCTCTACCGCAAGTACTTGCTTTTTAGTTTTTGAATATGCTATATTTGTAGCTCGAAACGGAGGATGTAGCTCAGCTGGTTAGAGCACCAGATTGTGGTTCTGGGGGTCGCGGGTTCGAACCCCGTCTTTCTCCCTCCTGTCAAACCTGATAAGTTTAACTTGTCAGGTTTTTTTATTGCTACCGCCTTCTCGTATGAAAACACTTCTCTCGCTCCTTCGCCCTTATGAACCCATCATTCGGCTGATCCTGGCTTTGATGTACATCACAGGTTTGGTTGGTCTTCACATTTCTGCCAGCGAAGATTTATTCCGGTTACTGGTTCCCTTCCACTTGATCACTACGGGCGTATTGCTGTTGCTTTTTCAGGAATTACCGACCCGTTCGTTCTGGCTTTTCTGTCTGGCTATCTTTCTGATGGGATACGGTGTGGAAGTAGCAGGCGTACATACGGGCGTGATTTTCGGCGAATACTGGTACGGAGCTACGCTGGGCTTAAAAGTATTTGAAGTACCCTTAACCATTGGGCTTAACTGGCTGGTTCTGACCATCGGGGCGGGTATGTTATGGCAAGGTCGGCCTTTGCCTTTAGTCGTACGGGCTACGCTAGCAGCAGCCTGTATGGTTTTTCTGGATGTGCTCCTGGAACCCGTAGCCGTTCGGTTTGATTTCTGGCACTGGAAAAATGAACAGATTCCGCTTCAGAATTTCCTTGCCTGGGCTCTGGTTGCCTGGGTGTTTTGTCTCCTGTTTCAGCTTGTTCGCTTTCCTAAAATTAATCGTCTGGCGGCCTACCTTTTTTACTTCAGGTCCTCTTCTTCGCTACGCACCGGTTGCTTCTGCTTTTTTAATAATTTTTTACAAATATTTCATAATCAATTAGTTATTAAATTTTAAAACAATTCCAAGAACCCTGAAGTTTTTAATTAGCAAGCTCAGTACCCGCTGAGAGAGGGCTTTATATAATCATTTAGTTTACGTTCACCAATCAATCCGTACTCGCATTAATCGCTCCGAAGGCATCGTCGGTACTTACGTTTTATGCCCTGTTTGTAAAGTTCCAGCTTTCTGAGGTAAATGGCCATGAGCAATTACTCCATTAAAGACCTTGAGCAGTTATCCGGAATCAAGGCCCATACGCTACGAATCTGGGAACAACGCTACGCTATTATTCAACCCAAACGAACCGATACTAACATTCGGACTTATGAAGAACAGGATTTAAAGCTGGTACTCAACATCGCCCAGCTCAAGGATCACGGTTATAAAATTTCAGAAATTGCGAAAATGAGCACGGAAGCCATTCATCAGAAAGTAATGGATATTTCCGAACGTCAGCTGGCTTATCCCGATCAGATTCACGCCCTAACGCTTTCCATGCTCGACCTGGACGAAGACCAGTTCGAAAAAATTATCAATACCAATATTCTGCGGTTTGGCTTCGAGAGCTTGATTATCAACATCATTTATCCTTTCCTTAGCCGGATCAGTACGCTTTGGATGACGAGCAGCATTGGTCCTGCTCATGAGCATTTTATCGTTAATCTGATTCGTCAGAAAATCATTGTGGCCATTGATGGTCAGCTCAATAAACAACGCGAAGGAGCCCGAAAATTTTTACTCTTTTTACCCGAAGGCGAGCTTCAGGAGCTGATTCTGCTTTTTGCTGATTACATCATCCGGTCGCGGCACCATAAGGTCGTTTACCTGGGTCAAAGTTTGCCTTTTGAGGAGGTGGGTTTCGTGTATAATGTACATACGCCTGATTATCTGCTTACTATTTTTAAATCCATTCCGCCAGGTTATGAGGAGTTTCAGGCGTATCTGGACAAGTTTTCGGCAGCTTTTCCCCGGGCCACGATTCTGATTCTCTGTAATCAGCACTCGCACGGTCCTATTCTGGTACCCAACAATATCCGATTTATCCGCGATATTCAGGAGCTTATTCAACTGGCTGAACATTAAAAAAGCCCGGCGTTTCCGTAAGAAAACGCCGGGCTCAATCTTTCACTCGAGTTTAAGTTGAACGGTCTTCAGTATCAATGCAGGAGTTCGTCAAAATTCAGACTTACGTAATACATACCGCCAATCTGCGGGTTACCCCAAGCCGTCGTATAGGCTTTATTCAATAAATTACTGGCTCCCAGTTTCAGAATTGATTTGACCGACGTAATTTTCAAGCTTACCTGAGCATCCAGTGTACCATACGCCGGAATTAGAATCTGAGGGTTATTATCAGCCGTACGAGCCCGAGCCGGAAGTAACAGCTCAATCCAGTTAAAAGCATCCTGATAGCGGTACGTAACCGCAAAACCCCAATTCGAACGAGCTGAAATTCGCTTGGCTACCGACGCATTGTACCGGTACTTGGGCGTATTAAAGCCGACCTTAAAACCATCATCGAGTACATTCCGGTTCCGCTTTCCATCAAAAAGACCCACACCCCCGGCATTCAGGGTTGTGTTCGACACGTTTCCGCTGATGATAAAGCCCTTGGGCAGCAGGTAATCCAGTCCCAGACCAAAACCCTGGTAACGAATATTTTTTTCGTAGTTGTAAGGCGAAGACACCGTTAACGGTCCACCTGCACCCAGCGTTTTAGGGTTATCGGGGTTAATAAATACCAGTCCTCCGATGTAATTCTGGAAAACGCTGTTGTAATAGTACGCATCGATCAGCAACTTTTCGGCAATCATTCCTTTGTAGCCTACTTCATACGTCAGCACACGTTCGGGCTTGAATTCCGTCAGTCGGATTTTATTCCATTTTGAACGATCGCTGGTGTTTGACAGATACGTATCATCATACGCATACAACTGGTCCGCGTACGAATTCAGATTATAAGCATCACGAACGACCTGCAAGCCACCCAGCAGTAATGATACGGGTGAAGCCAGACTAATGTACTGATTTTGAGTAGTGGGAATACGGAAACCCGTCTGGTAACTGGCTCGAATATTATGGGTTTTTGCCAGCGTTAAAACGCCCGACAGACGTGGGCTCCATTGTCCTTTGAAATTTTCATTTTTATCGTACCGAATAGATCCAGTCAGTTTGAAAACATCCGCAAACGAACGGACTGCCTGTACGTAGCCGCCCCACTCCCTGATATTGTATTCACTCCCCCCCGGTTTTTGCAGGAAAAGCGTACCGCCCGAGTTCAGATCATACACGCGATAATTTCCGCCCACCAATACTTCTGCGATTTTAGGATCGAGGAGTTTTTTAAAGTTGTACATCCCTTCGGCGTGGTAGAGATTAGTACGGTCCAGGAAACGGGCTCCCTGCGGAATGGGATTACCTTTGACCCGATCAGCAACGGCATTAAATTCGGCTGTACCAGGTTGTAAACGACCCGCGTCAGCAGTCGAACGGGCCACTCCATTCAACAGACCAGCATTAGCACTGACGGCACTTTGAGCGGCGGCGTAGGCGGCCTGGGGCGTTTGTCCGGCAGCCAGAGCAGCCTGCAAAGCCTGACTGAATAGTTGCAAGGCTCCGCCCCCGTAAGTAAACGCATACTGCGGATACCAGGAGCTGGCTAAAGCGGCCGAGTTTACGCTGGGCTTCCATGCTTCATTGATGTAACTGGCCAGAATACCCGCGGCGTAAGCATCCCCCGATCGTTCCTGCGTTGTATAGGCTCGTACAAAAAATGATCTCCTTTGAGTTCGAGTTTATACTGACCCAGCGTGAAGTCTTTGATGTAATAACGGTCTGAAGAAGTATAAACCGTTGTACCCAATCCCCAGTTTGCCTGTACAATGGCCTCTACTTTATCACTGAGTCGATAGTGCAGAGCTCCGCTCAACTTCAGACTTTTGGTACGATAATCCACCAGATCACGTTCGGCGTATCCCGTACGGGCAACCAGCTGGTCGGGCAGAAGAATACCGTTGATAATGGTGCTTGCGGGCAAACCCGTACCGGCTGAAATAGCTTTGATCCCGTTGACAATCTGCGTCAGCCGCGGGTCGATGGCATTTAGCTGAGCGGCAGGTAACTGCATAAACTGGGCAAATACCGGCCGGAAACTGGCCAGACTTACGTTCGATGAATTCTCGTCCCCATACACGTTTACGCCGTTGTAATTGGGGTTGGTCGCAGGGGTACGGTCAAAGCCCGGATACAGAGCATTATCGGCCCCCAGACCAAAGCTTTGGTCACGCGTATCAGTAGCCTGCCAGTCTTTGGCAGCCAGGTAGCTGGCGTTGAGTTTAAAGGCTAGTTTGTTGTTGAATGCCTTGGCAAAGCGAATGGAAGCATCGTAAAACGGCGTAGTCGCCTCAGAACGGTTGCTGGCGTGCATCACGCCGCCTTTCACGTAGGCACTCAAACCCTGATACAGAAAGGGACTCTTGCTGTTCATCAGCAACAGACCGTTGGTGGCATTAGGACCATACAGGGCCGAAGCGGCCCCCGGGAGTAATTCCACACTTTCCAGATCAAGTTCGGAAATACCGACAATGTTTCCTACGGCAAAATTGAGGCCCGGAGCCTGATTGTCCATCCCATCTACCATTTGTACGACCCGCGTATTGCCATTGCCGGCAAAGCCCCGGGTATTCACCGAAGTAAAGGTTAGTGACTGGGTAGCGACATCCACGCCTTTTAAATTCCGTAGGGCATCATAGAAGCTGGCAGCTGGAGTAGACTGAATACTGCGTATATCCATTTTCTCAATGGATACGGGCGATTGAAGTACATTCTCCTCTACCCGGGAAGCGGATACCACTACCTCTTCACCCAAATAGGCCTGCTCGCTCAGAGCAATAGTCAGATTGGTCTGATTAGCAGAGACATCCAGAATCTGGGTTGCGTAACCAACACTGGAAATACGGAGTTGAAGCGGCGGCGGAGCTGACGTATTGAGGGTAAAGTTTCCTTTGGAGTCGGTAATGGTACCCGTCACTGTACCTACTACCGAAATACTTACTCCTGCCAGTGGTTGTTGGGTGGCGGCATCTGTAATTTTGCCAGCCAGCGAAGCCTGACCAAAACCAGCCAGGCTTCCTAATCCAAGCAGAACAATCCAAAATAAAATAAACGTACGATTCATAAGGATAAGGGGTGAAAATTACAGCAATGAAAAAGCGAATCTACAACGAAGAACTTGTTAACAAGATGAATATTTTGCATTAAAAATATTCAATAAATTATGGAAATAATAAAATATATTTTTTCAAAGAAGTCATTCCGAAACACTTTCTTTAGTTAGCTTGTTACTCACCTTATGAATTCATTTTTTCGGGCTATTCCGCTGATCTTACTAGTCCTCAGCGGTTGTGCCCGGCCTAAACAATACTTGATTGAGTCGGTGTACCGCATGGATCAGCAACCTTCCGCCCCGGATTATACCAGGCCCAATTACTGGGCAGCCTTGCCCGACCGGAAAGATGCCGCAGATTTGGTACCTACGCATTCTTCGTTTACCAATCAGCAGGCACGGCATCCGTAGACGTGTTTTTTGTTTATCCGACGATGTACGTAGGGAAGCCGCAGGGAACGCAGTCTTGGAACGCGGACGTTAATGACCCGGTCTTAAATGCCCGCATCGACAGTAGTGCGATTACGAATCAGGCTACGGTTTTTAATGGTTCCTGTAAGATTTATGCACCACGCTATCGGCAGGCCCATTACGCCGTTTTTCTGACAAAGGACACTTCTGCTCAACACCAGGCTCTTGACCTGGCCTATACGGACGTCCGAACGGCATTTTTGTATTATCTTAGTCATTACAACCAGGGCCGACCCATCGTCATCGCTGGTCATAGTCAGGGAAGTATACATGCCATTCGACTATTACAGGAGTTTTTTGATGGAAAGGCTTTACAAGACCAGTTAGTAGCGGCGTACCTGATTGGACGCCCCATAACCCGGCAAACCTTTCAATCTTTATCCCCAATTGAAAAGCCCGGACAGTCGGGCACCTTTGCCAGCTGGTGTACTTTTGAAAAGAATTTTCATCCGGAACCCGGTTTCTTTCAGGAAGGTCCAGAAGTGATCTGTACCAATCCCCTCCTCTGGAATTCATCGGAAGCCTATGCATCCCGGTCGCAACACCAGGGAGGTGTCGGCAGAAATTTCAGATTTATCCCTAAATTAACCGATGCCCAGACGCACAACGGCTTACTTTGGATTTCCAAGCCGCACGTACCGGGAGCCTTTTTACTGAATATCAAGAACTGGCATGTAGCCGATATTAATCTGTTCTATGGAAATATGCGAGAAAATGTAGCTTTGCAAGTAAACCATTACTTCCAAACTCATTCCGCCAGATAGTTGACGCAGTGAAACGCTTTGACAGCTATCATAACCCTATCTTTATTAAATGATCGAATGAACTTCCAACACACGTATGTAGTCATCATGGCCGGGGGC